>NZ_JBEZXZ010000040.1:0-51897 GCF_040638275.1 Actinoplanes sp. NPDC026623
CGGCCCGGCACCCCCGGCCGCGGCCGCGGCCGGCCATGACCACTTCAGCGACGATCCGCTCAGCATCGGCCTCACGGTCGTCGCCTCGGGGTTCGTCGTCGCCCTGCTGGTCCTGCTCATCCACCGCCCCCAGCCCCGCCGGAGTTAGCCGGCGGGGCCGGCCGCCTCCCCCGGACCGGTCAGCCCACCGGGATGGCCTGGAGCAGGCGCTGGAGCTCTCCGACGCACATCATGTAACCGGTCGGGGTAGGCAGGCGTTCGAGGTAGTGCGCCAGGTCCGCGCCGAGGGAGAACACCCGGGCCGGGGTCCCCGCCTCCTGCGCGTCCTCAATGGCCCGGCGCAGGCCGTCGAGGACGGCGGGGTGCCGGGTCCGGTACGACTCGGCCACCAGGTGATTGCTGCGGTCTGCGGCGAGGTAGAACTGGACCAGGTCCTTGGTGCCGACGAAGAGCTCGTCGGCGCCGGCGGCGCAGATGGCGGAGGTGGCGTGGACCGCCGCCGGCGTCTCGATGAACGCGGACAGGGGTGTCCCGGCCGGCAGCCCGAGGTGGGGCCGGAGCCGGGCGAACTCCTCGGCGTCGTTGAGGAACGGGGCCGACAGGCTCACCCGGCCCGCGCCGGCGCCGGCCCGGGCGCGCAGGGTCTCCAGCGCGACGTGCAGCGCCTCCGGGTAGGCCGCCGAGCGGAGCAGCCACCGGGTGCCGTGCAGGCCCATGTCGGGGTTGGGTTCGGTCTGGACCGGGGCCTTCGCCGTGATGCGGGCGGCGTCGTCGGAGCGCAGATCGAGCATCCGCAGGATCAGGCGCTGGTCTGGCCGGAGCTGCTCGACGTACGTCTGCAGGTGGCCGGCGATCGCCCGCCCGTACGCGTGCACGGCGGCGGTTCCGCCGTGGAGCGAGTCGATCGGGCTGAGGCCCGCGGCCAGGCACAGGAACTCCTCGCGCAGGAAGAACGACTCGACGTGCGCCGCACCCGGTCCGGCCGCGTTGACGGTACGGATGTCCTCGCGGTCCGCGATGACCGCGCAGGCCGACCCGAGCCGGTCCGCCGACGGCATGCTCGCCTGCACCGGCTCGCTCGTTACGAGGACGGCGGCGCCGAGGATGACCGACTGGGCCGCCAGGTCGAGCGTCACCTCGCCGGCGAGCGTGCTGAGGTCGGCCGGGCCGACGCGCAGAACGGGGATGCTCTTGGCGCGGCAGAGCGACTGCATGTGCCCGGTCGCCCCGCCGGAGCTGCAGATGACCGCACGGGCAGCCATTATCGCGTCGTAGAGGTGCGGACCGAGGGACGGGGTGATCAGGATGGAACCGGCGAGCGGCGCCCCGGTCCGGTTGCAGGGCCCGCCCACCACCGGCTCGATGCCCGGGGTGAGCAGGACGCCGCGGATCCGTCGCTCGATCATGTGACCTCCGTGTGTTCGTCGGCCGCGATGCGCAGTTGCCCGCGCAGCTGACGCGGTGTGACCGAGATGTCGGTGAGCCGCTGGACCGCCGCTTCGATCACGGCGGCCCGGAGCAGGTCGCCCGGCCCACCGGCGGGGGCGGAGCCGGAGATGGACCGCAGCTGGGCCTCGAGGCGGTTGCCGAGGCGCTCGCGCTCGGCCCGGCGCCGGGCCGCCAGCCGTCTGACCTCCAGAGACACCGCTTCGGCGAAGGCCGGCCCGGTCGACTCACCGGCGGCCAGCGCGCGGCCGAGCTCCGCCGCGGCGCGGCGGGCCTCGGCATCGCAGTGCAGTTCCAGCCGTTCGATCAGGTGGGCGGCGACCACTATCGAGTGGTTCTTGATCGCGGCGAGGTTGAAGGCGAAGGCGCCGGCGCGGCCGTTGCGGACGATCTCGTCGCCCTCCCGCATCACACCGATGGTGGAGAGCGGGACGATCGGCTCGCCGCCGGGGTCCAGCGGGGTGCCCCGGTCGTCGACCTCGATGCCACGGCCCGTCCGGTGATGGGGTGTGACCAGCTCCCGGGCCAGGAGTTTCTGCCAGAGCGGCGAGCCGACCTGGGTGTAGTCGGCTTCCCGGCCGAAGTTGCACACCACCAGGTCGGCCTGGATCACGCGCTCGGCCGTGGCTGTCGCGACGGTGACGGCCAGCCGGCCCGCTCCGGCCGGCTCCACCCGGCCGACCTTGCCCGTGACGACCTCGATGGTGCCGTGGTCGGACGAGAACGCCTGCTCGACGATGGACGTGGTGTATCGCACGGCGCCGACCCGGAGGGACGCGATCTGGGTGCTGAAGTCGTTGAGCAGGCCGCGCAGCTCGCCGGTCGGGATGCGGTCGATGATCGCCGGGAGGTGTGGCTCCCAAGCCTTGGCGGCCCGCTCGGCGATGATGCGCCGGTCGATCTCGGGGTGTTCGTCGCGCACTGTCGCACACGCGCTCTCCCATTCCGCCCGGACCCGCTCCAGGAACTCCGCCCTGCTCCGGTACGGCTCCAGCAACCGTACGGGCACAGGCAGGCGCACGACGCCGTGCTGGTGTTCCTCGGGGTAGGCACGTGGCGTGGTGCCGGACCGGGAGACCAGATGGATGGGGCCGGTGTGGCCCAGCCGCAGCAGCAGCGCCGCGGAGTCGTACGCGCTGAGCACCGTGCCCACGATCACCACGCTCGCCTCCCGGGGCACGGCGAACAGCCGGCGGACACCGTCGGTCGAGTACGGATGCCGGATGAACGCCTCGTGGGCCATCACCTCGGCGGCGAACGCGGGCCACTTCAGCTCCATGCCGGTGGCGAGCACGACGTGGTCCGCGGTCAGCTTCGAGGTGTACTCGGCCTCCGTCCCGGCGGCGTGCCGGATGGTCGCCTCCACGTCTTCGAGGTGGATGCCGAGGTCCACCGCTTCACCCTCGGCCTCCACGAGATCCACACCCGGGTGCGCCTCACGGCGGCCCTGCTCCATCCGGGCGGTCAGGTAGTCGTGATAGATCCGGCGCGGGGCCGGACCGTGTTCGGCGAACGTGTAGTCCACCCACGGCGGCGGCCATCCCCGACGGTCCGCCTCGTGGTTGGCCCAGTGGACGAAGTCGTCGACGTCCTCCCGGAACGCCGACATGCGGCCCGCCTGGATGTTGAAGACGTGATCCCACGGGTTGCCGTCCCGGTGGTAGGCC
Source organism: Actinoplanes sp. NPDC026623 (assembly GCF_040638275.1). NCBI lineage: Bacteria > Bacillati > Actinomycetota > Actinomycetes > Micromonosporales > Micromonosporaceae > Actinoplanes > Actinoplanes sp. NPDC026623. Next base: position 3,114 of record NZ_JBEZXZ010000040.1, read on the forward strand.
ACGCCGGCGTACCGGTATTCGGATCGGCGCTCGAGCATCACCACCTCTAGCGGGGTGCGGGCGAACTGGAGAATTCGGATCGCCGTGGCCGTTCCGGCGAGTCCGGCGCCGATGATGAGAATGCGCGGGCGACGCATGCATGCCTCCGTCGTACCCGGGCGGCGCTCTCAGCGGCTCGCCCGGGTGTGCTCGTGGCTGAGTGGCAGGCACACCACCGCACGAACGACGCATTCCCGCGGACACGGCCCGGCACGCGGCGAACCGCACTCCGGAGGTCACGGGAATGTCGGCCATCCATCTCGGCAAGGTCGCATCCCTCGGATCGCAGTGCGCCGGCCGGGCAGGATCCCATCATAGGGGTTCGACCTCCATCGCGTCAGGCCTCGATCCACCCGTGACCCCGTCCAGCAAAAGATCGACGGGTGACGATCGGCAGATGCCCAGTCTGGCCGGTGCGTCAGCGGCTCCCACCTTCACCGTTGCGGAAACGTTCCAAGCCCAAATCCGAGGTCATCCATTGTGGAGTCGGGGAACGCTGTTGAACCCACCAAGCCGCTGGCCGAGCTGGCCGAGCTGGCCGAGCTGGCCGAGCTGGCCGAGATGATCGAAGGACGACGTGAAGCCCGGACCGGCCTCAGGCCGGTCCGGGCTGTCGGGTCAGCTCACCTGGCCGCTGTCACCCGTCCTCACAGCAGGCGCGCCGGCTCTCCTCGAGGTAGTGCGGGTCGTTCCACCAGTAGCCGGCGTTGGCGGGGTGCGGAGGCAGCGCCGGCAGCACCGAACTGACCGCGGACCTGGCGGTCGACGACCTCGTGGCTTCGAACGGCGCCACGAGGTCGTCGACGGTGTGAATGATGCCGTTCGCCATCACCTGCTGGACGTTCGCGGCCTGCTTGATGTCGCTCAGCGGATCGCCTCCGAGGAAGGCGAGGTCGGCGTAGCAGCCCGCGGCGATGCGGCCGAGGGGCTCGTTGAGAACCTCGCCGGGGGTTCGGGTTGCGGTAGTCAGGGCCTCGTACGGCGTCAGTCCGCCGGCCACCATGGCCCGCAGGTTGAGTTGGGTGCTGACGGCGTTGGGGGCGATCGGGGAGTCCGTGCCGGTGATCACCCGGCCACCGCCACGGATCACGGCGGCCACGGCGGCGACCTGGCGCGCGAGGACCTCCCGGTCGATGGTCAGGTCGCTGCTCTGCACGTCACTGAGGATCGCCTGCAGATAGGCGTACTCCCAGGACGGGTAGAGGGCGCGGATGCGCCGGTCGTTGGCCAGGCTGTCGTCGAGCAGGATCACCGACACGAACATGGTCGGGGTGAGCGTCGCCCCGGTCGCGGTGAAGATGTCGGCGACGTCGCGGTAGACGTTGCTGAGCGCGGAGATGGTGCGTGAGTACCCGAACCGGCTGGTGGCTCCGATGTGCTCCATGCCGTCGCCGCCGAACGCGAGCGCCGGATAGTGATAATGCGAGGTGCTGGGCACGCCGTGCCGGTGGGACCAGTCGATGACCTGGCGCTGCCACTGCGGGCGCAGCCGGACGTACGCCTTGGTCAGGTCGTAGTCCAGGGCACCGGCGCGTTCCAGCTCGAGGCCCAGTTGCCGCTCGTCGTACGTGGGGCGCATGAAGTTGTAGAAGACCCGGGAGCCGTCGATCGCCTCACCGGTGGCGAAGTAGCGCGGGCCGATCCGGGCACCCGACTGGATGGATTCGCGTTCCTCGATCATCTGGTACGCGGGACTGCCGGTGGATCGGGTGGTGGTGATCCCCAGCGACAGCCAGAGCCGGCCCTGCTTGGCGCCGTAGGAGTAGCCCTGCATCTCCCGATGGTGGTGCATGTCGATGAGACCGGGGATCACGACCGCCGCTCGCGCATCGACGAGTCGCCCGTCGCGCCCCGGCCGGTGCGGCTCCACAGCGGTGATCCGATGGCCCTCTACGACGATGTCGACATCGTGCCGCAGATCACGCCCCACGCCGTCCCAGACCCGGCCGGCGTGGATGACCGTGCGGCCGCGCGGCGCGGAGTTGGTCCAGGTGAGACGCATCGGCACGGTATGCGGCGACCCACCGACGGCCGGCACGACGCGGAGCCGGCCGTTGTTCAGGTAGAGCAGCCGGCTGGAGTCTCCGCTCCAGCTCGGCGCGTCGGTGACCTCATGGGTGATCTGCCGCGGCTCGCCGGCGAAGGTGCCGTCCGGGTGCACCGGCACCACCCAGAGCACGCTGGCGACCACGAAGGCCAGGTGCCTGCCGTCCGGGGACCAGACCGGGCCGTCGTCGCCTCTGGTCTGGATCGACCGGTGCGGCAGCGGGTCGATGTACCGTCCGGCGCCGGTAGCCACGTCGACCAGGAGGATCTTGCTGAGCCCCTCGCGATACCGGGCGGAATAGGGCACGACCGCGGCGAGTGCGATGGTGTTCCCGTCCGCGGACCAGCTGGGCCGGCCGGGTTCGAACGTCGCCGGGAAGATCTGCCGTACGGCACCGGTGGCCACGGCCACGGTGTACAGCGCCCCGGTCTGATCGAGGAAGGCGAGCTGACTGCCGTCGGCCGACCAGCTCCCGGAGACCGCCGCCGCGTTCGGCAGGTTGGTCAGCTGCCGCTCCTGACCGGTACTCAGATCGCGCAGCCAGATGTCGAGTTTGCCGCCCCGGTCGGTCGAGTAGGACAGCTGGCGGCCATCCGGCGACCAGGCCGGATCGGACTTCCACCACTGGTCCCGGACAATCGGCTGCGGCGCCCGTCCGATCGTCATGGTCCAGATGTCGTTCAGGGCGCGGAAGGCGACCCGTTGCCCGTCCGGGGCGAGCACCGGGCTGCCGATGCCCTGCACCGGCTTCGGCGTCACGGAGTCGAAGTCGCGACGCCGCTTGCGGTAGCGGGGGGTGATGAGGGCCAGCGGCGCGATGAATCCGATCTCGTTCGCCGGGCCGCCTCCCGACTTCCGGCGGCGGATGTGGCCGTCGGCGGTGTAGACGTACTCCCGCGGCGAACGCCACGAGACCCGGAACGGGAAGACGTCCTCGCCTGTGACCTCGGCCTTACCGTTGCGCCACAGTTCGCTGCGTCCGTCGACAAGCACGTTGTAGAGCAGTTCCGAACCGTCCGGCGTCCACGCCGGGGCGTGGAGGGCCTGGCCCGCCGGCACGCTCACCGCGGTCTCCCGAGCGCCGGTGGAGAGCTCGACGACGTCGATGCAGGTGTTGGCGGCCACGAAGGCGATCCGTCGGCCGTCCGGCGACCACGCCGGCTCGTACTCCTGCGCCGCGCTGTCCGCGACCACGCTGACGGCGCCGCTGGCCACGTCGAGGACGTGGATGCCGTAGCTGCCGGACAGGTCGGCGGAGAACGCGATCCGCTTCCCGTCCGGCGAGAACCGCGGCTCCCGATGGTCGAACGGTCCGTGGGTGAGCTGCCGCAGCCCCGACCCGTCGGGCCGGATCACCCACAGATTGAAGGTCCCGTCCCGGTAGGACTGGACCACGATCGACCGGCCGTCCGGCGACCAATCGGGCTGAGCGATGTCGAAGAGGTCACCGGTCAGCCTTCGAGCCGGCCCGCCCGACGCCGGCAGCACCCAGAGCACTCCGACAAAATCGATCGCGATCATCCGCCCGTCCGGCGACAGCTGCGCGGCCATCCCGGTACCCGACCGCGCGTTGACGGGTCGGCGCACCCCCTCCACCGTGTCGCCGGTGGCCGCCTGGGCCTCGTCGCCGAACAGGCGCGGGGCCAGGGCGTTGCCCGCGGCCAGCCCGGCCACCACGCCACCGGCACCGGCCAGGACTGCTCGCCGGCTGACCCGGGGGTGCTCGGCTTCGACGCTGAGGTGCGGCGCACCCTCAGTCTCGCCCGGTTCGGGCTCGCGCACATCGCCGGCCATCGACCCGGATGCCCCCTGCTGTGTCATGCGCAATCTCCCATCGTCTGCTGCCCGGTTAAAAGCTCCATTGCCTTCATGGAGTGCCCCCACTCGACTGTGTTAGGCGTGGCGGCCTTCGTGGTGCTCGCGGTGATGTCAGTGCCCGCCGAGCCCGGTGCGCCCGTCGAGCAGCTCGCGCGCGATCTGCAGGTGGCCGGAGTGCGCAGCGGTCTCCTCGATCATGTGGAGCACTATCCAGCGGACGTTCGTCACCCGTTCCGCGAGTTCCGGGTTCGGGTGCCGTCCGCGCGGCGCCGCCGAGAGCGAGGTGGTCGCGAGCACCTCGTCCGATCGCCGGCACTGGTCACGGTAGAAGGCGACGATGTCGGCACTCGGCCTGTCGCACACGAAGACAGCCGGGCGGACATAGGGCGGCCGTCCCTCGTCCCACTGCAGTTCCGTCGCGGTGCCCGTGGCTACCAGCTGAAACCAGTGCCGCTCGGCTCGGCCGAGGTGCTCGACCAGCCCGGCCGGCGTCCAGCCGGACGGCACGACCGAGGTGTGCCAGGCCTCCTCGGACAGCCCTTCGACGACCGACAGCACCGCATCGCGCAGGTTCTGGAGGAAGCCGAGGAGCATGCGCGACTCGTCGGCCTCACTCCCTGTGCTCAAGGTCATGATGAGAGTCCACCAAGCTGCCTGCGGAGCCGGCCACTCTCACCTTGCCCGTCGGCTCTCACATCCGGAGTTCTGGTCTGCACAGGTCGAACCAGGCCGTGGTGTCCAGCAGCTTCTCCAGCCCGACCCGCAGCTGCGGTGTCAGAGACCTCGGGTCCGCCGTGGTCACCTCGCTCAGCGCGATCGTGTTGAACAGCGTGAGCGCCTCGTTGCCGTTCCGGAGCGCGTCGGCCGCCTGGCGTTGCAACTCGGTCACATACGCGAAGTCCTGAGTGGATGGATACGGTGCCTTGACCCGCTTGAGGACCGGCTCGGGGAGCAGATCGGCGACAGCGGCACGCAGCAGGCTCTTCTCCCGCCCGTCGAACGTCTTGAACGACCACGGTGTGTTGAACACGTAATCGACGAGTCGGTGGTCGCAGAACGGCACCCGCACCTCCAGGCCGACCGCCATGGAGATCCGGTCCTTGCGGTCCAGCAGCAATCGCATGAACCGGGTCAGGTGCAGATAGCAGATCGTGCGCATTCGCCGTTCCAGGTCGCTCACCCCGTCGATCTCGGGGACTTCGGCCACGGCTTCCCGGTACCGGTCTCTGACGTAGTCCTCCAGGTCCAGGGATTTCGCGAACGACTTGTCGAGCATGGCACCGCGGGCAAAGCTGCCCTGCGCGGACGCGATCCAGGGGAACATGTCCGTGCGCTGAATCTCCGGATCATGGAACCATCGGTACCCGCCGAACACCTCGTCCGCGGACTCGCCGGACAGGGCGACAGTCGACCGCTCGCGGATCGCGGAGAACAGCAGATACAGGGAGTTGTCCAGCTCGCCGAGCCCGTTGGGCAGTTCGCGCGCCGCGATGGCGGCCGCACGCGCCGCAGGGTCGGCGAGCGCCTTCGAACTGAGCATGACGTCCCGATGATCGCTGCCGGTGTGCTCGGCGACGGCATGGACGTACGGACCGTCCGGTGAGTCGCGCACGTGGTCGGGCACGAAGTTCTCCGCCTGCCCCACGAAGTCCACCGCGAAGCTCCGGATGGATCCTGAGCGTCGCGCGGCCAGCGCGGTCAGCGCACTGGAGTCGAGGCCGCCGGACAACAGGACGCACAGCGGGACGTCGGAGACCAGCTGCCGCCCGACGGTGTCCTCGAGCAGTTCGCGTACGTGCGCCACCGTGGTGGGCAGATCATCGGTGTGCCTGCTGGCGCTCAGCGTCCAGTACGTCGAGGGACGCCACCCGGAACGGTCCACGGTGACCACCGTCCCCGGGACGACTTCGCGCATGCCGTGCCATACCGCGGCTCCCGGCGTTTTCGTGGATCCGAAGAGTTCGCGCATCCCGTCCAGGTCGATCGCCCGATCCGCGAGCGGGCTAGCGAGGATGGCCTTCGGCTCGGAGCCGAATACGACCCCGTCCTCGGTCGGGTAGTAGTAGAGGGGCTTGATACCCATTCGGTCGCGGGCGAGGATGAGGCGCTCGTCGCGGCCGTCCCAGATGGCAAAGCCGTACATGCCGTTGAGCCGGTCCATGACCCCGGTGCCCCACTCCAGGTAACCGCGGAGCACGACCTCCGTGTCGCAGTCGGTGGTGAACGAATGCCCGCGCACCCGCAGCCCGGCGCGCAGCTCGGTGTAGTTGTAGCACTGTCCGTTGTAGACGAGGGTCACATCTCCGTCGTCCGTGTGGGCGGTCATCGGCTGCTTGCCCCCGGGCGGATCGATGACCGAGAGCCGCCGGTGGCCGAGGACGCAGTGCGACCCGAGCCAGGTTCCCGAGTCGTCCGGGCCGCGGCAGGCCATCGTCGCGGTCATCGCCCGCAGGGCGTCACGCTGTTCCCGTAGATCCCTGCGGTAGCTGACCCATCCCACTACACCGCACACAGGTTTGTCCTCTCGCACTCACTCAGCCGCTGAATCGGCACGTCGTGGTCGTCTGCCGGCACCTCAGGTCAGGCCCGGTGAAGCGTCGGGATCGAAAGCGAAGTCGTGCGCGATCCGCCGCAATTCCGCGGTCATGGAGGCGATCGTGTCCTCGCGGAACAGGTTTCGCTTGTACGAGACGACGCCGATGGCGTCGCCGGACGGGTCCTCGTTCAGGTCCAGCAGCGCGCCATCCGGCAGTGCCGACGCCAGCGACTGCGAGCTCAGCCGCCGCGTGATCCGGACGTACTTCAGGTCACCGGGCGCCTCGACAAGCTGCTTCGGATCGGGAACGCTCTGGAACACCATCGCGGTCGCGTTGTCGGTCATGGCCGGCCGCATCAGTTCCGGCGCCTGACCGAACACCTGAATGGCCGGCACTTCGTGCGAGAACGCCTCGAGACAGGTTTGCCGTGTCCGCTCGAGGACTTCCCCGTACGACTTACATCCGGCGATGTCCGTACGCAATGGCATGAAGTTGATGCACGCCCCGACAGTTTCCTGGAACAGATCGCCGCCACGGCCCGCGGTGAATGTCGCGATCACGATGTCCGTCGCGCCGGTCAGCCGATGCACGAGCAGCTGGTACATCGCGGCCAGCGTCACGAAACTCGTGGTCTGGCTGGTTGCGGCCAGCCGTTCGACGGCCGACACCACGTCACGCGCTATCAGGAAGCGATGCTTGCCGGTCGACTCGGGAAGTCCGGCCGAGCGCGGGAAGTCGGTGGGAATCGCGGTGAACTGCGCGCCGTCCAGCTTGCGGCGCCAGTAGTCGCGTGCGGCATCCGTACCCGCACCGGCACCCTCTCGTTGCCAGCCGGCAAACTCGCGGTATTGCGGGGCCGGCGGCAGATCCGGGACGCTGTGCCCGGTCCGGGCGGCATAGCGATTGGCCAGGTCTCGGATGATCACACCCAGGGACAGTGCATCGGCGCCGAGATGATGCGTCATCAGCGCCAGAACCGCGTCCTGGTCATCAAACCTGGCCAGGACGGCACGCAGGGAAGGTGTCTCGTCCGCGCCGATGGTTTCCGTTTCGATCCCCTGCAGCAGCGTCTCAATCTGCTCGTCGCGCGTTTCACCGGAAGCCGCCTGGCCGTCGCGGACATCCAGCCGCACCGGGCTCGGCGGCAGGATCTCCTGGTAGCGGTGGCCGGCTGGGCCGGCAATTCGCGTCCGGAGCGCCTCGTGCCGCGCCACGACGTCCAACAGGGCATCGCCCAGCGCGTCGACGTTGATCGGCGCACCCGTGACGCGCCACGCCGCGACCACGTGGTAGCGGGAACCGAACGGACCGTCCGCGCTGCCCATGTCGAATTGGCTGACAAACTCCTGATTCAGTGACAGCGGGGCCTCTCCGGCCACCGCGGCTGCACCTGTTGCACTCATGTCTGCCTGCCTCCCGCCTGCCGCTTCCTTGTCGTCGAACGAAGGCTCGCAGCTGCGCTGCCCGCCGACACCTCCGGCCTTGCCCGCGTTGTCGGTCGGCGGAGGCAACCGGAGAGGTGCGACGAGATCGGAGCGAGGGCGATCCTCGGTGCTGCCCCGACGCGTCGCCGGGCTTCCGCGCGTGTGCCGGCTCATCCCATGCTCTGAGGAGTGGAAATGACGCAGCAAGTGATCAGTCCGGAGGAGATCCCGCAAGGCGAGACGGAGACCGCCCTCGGAGGCCTGTTGGCGGAAGTCATCGGCATCCCCAGCCTGCCGCGCACGACCTCGTTCTTCGATCTGGGCCTTGATTCGCTGTCGGTGGCGGTCGCCTGTGCCCGGCTGGAACAGGCGACCGGCGTACGGGTCAGCTTCTCCCAACTCTTCCGGACCCCCAGCGTCGCCCAGCTGGCAGCATGGATCGATGCGGCCCGCGCTCAGAACGGCGGCGGTCCGGACACTCCCGCCCAGCCGTCGACCGGCGCAGGCGCCGAGCTCGTGGCGATCACCCCCCGGCAGGCCCAGACCGTCCCGATGGGCCTCGTGGTCAACAATGCGTGGTGGTTCGACGGGGAGATCGACGACGCGGCTCTCGAGAGCGCAGCCAACGACGTTCACCGCCGCCATCAGGCACTGCGAGCCAGGTACCTCCCCGCCCCGGATCTCGGCTTGGCCGAGCTGCCGGCCGACCCCGGGCAGGTTCTGTTTCACCGGCTGCCACCGGAAGACAGTGATCCCGCCGCGCTCGATGCGCTCCTGCGCACCCTGCGGCAGCCGTTGCGGCTCGGTGAGGGTGAGGTCTGGCGGTGTGCGATAGTGCGCAGTGGACAGGGCGGGCGCACTCTGTTCGGGGTGGCCGTGGACCACGCGGGGTTCGACGGCCGTTCGCTGACCATCCTGACGACGGAGTTGTCCGCCGCCTACTCGGCCCGTGCCGCCGGGAAAGAGCCGCAATGGCCGGGCCGGGTCGCATCGCTCGCCGAGATGGCGGCCGACTACCGACGCCAAGTCGCGGGGCAGGACCCGGATGCGCAGCGCCGGTACTGGCGCGAGGAGTTGCGCGACCTCCCGGCGTGCCGCCTTCCCGGGCGTAACGACGCGCCCGCAGAGCCCGTCGGACCGGCGAAGGAATGCGCCTTCACCGTGCCGACGGCGCAGCTGCAAAAATGGGAGGACTATGCCCGCGCCAACGGTATGAGCGCATCCGTGGGGATCGCAGCGGCCTATGTGCAGTCGATCATCCGCGTCGGCGGGCAGCCGGACTTCGGCCTGGGGGTCGCGCTCGCGAACTGGTCCGGCGAGATCATCGACCGGACGATCACCAATCGGGTGGGCAACATCTTCCTGCGACCGAACGGCCCTTCCAATTCAGGTCCGCACCTGCTCGCACGAATGCGGGCCTCGTACAACCAGGCGATGGCCGCGCGTGACGTCCTCGTGGACCCGACCGAATACGTCGGCATCACGGGCGACAAGAGTGTCCTCGACGGAATGGTGGGCATGGTCTACAACTCGTATCCCCCACTCGACCTCGGCGGGGTCGTCGGAAGTTACGCACGCGAGCTTCGCGTCTGGACGGGAAACCTGCGGGACATCTTCGTCGAGGTGGAGACCGGCCCGGAGGGACTCGGCATGCACATGATCGTGCGCACCGATCGCTACGAGTCCAGCCTGGCCGACCGTCTCGGCGAGCATTTCATCGACATCATCAGCAATGGGCCCGAGAAGCTCGAACGGGAGACCGCCCGCTAGCGGGTTGGATGTTCCGCGGTGGCCGGGCGGTCGACCAGCAGGTCGATTCGACCCGGCCATCTCCATGCCCGGGACCTTGATCCCCATCGGACAATGTTCGAACTGCCCGACAGAGTGCCGGCCTTCCTGCGGAGAGTCCCCATCACCCCGGCCGACCCTGTAGCACATGGCCGTTGGTGATTCCGAGAAGTCGGCATTCTCGAAGACGCTGGGCACGCCGCAGGGGGAAAAACTGTCGAGATGAGACGAAGAAACCTGCTGGGCGTGGCGGCGGCTGCCGGAGTGGTCGGGGCGACCACCACATACGGGGGCGGGTCGACGGCGGCGATCGCCGCCCCGGGCGCGCCGCCCCTGGACCCCACGGACTGGTCCAGCGTACGGGCCCAATTCGCTATCAGTCCCGACCTGGCGCACCTTTCCACGTACGTGTTCGCGCCCCACCCGGCGTCCGTACGGGCGTCGATCGCCCAGCACCGGGCGGGGCTGGACGCCGACCCGAGCGGTTACCTGCACGAAAACGGGGGGCGGCTGGATCAGGCGGCCGCCGCCGCGGCGGCCGACTACCTGGGCTCGCGAATCAGCGACATCGCCTTCACCGACTCCACCACGATGGGGTTGGGATTGCTCTACGGCGGCCTGCGGCTGAGGCGGGGCGATGAGGTGCTCACCACCGAGCACGAGTTCTACTCCACGCACGAGGCGCTGCGGCTGCGCGCCCAGCGCGACGGCGTCGCCGTGCGGCGGGTGCGACTCTACGCAGACCCGGCCAAGGCCAGCACTGACGAGATCGTGGGCAACCTGATCCGCGGGGTGACCAGGCGTACGAAAGTGGTGGCGGTGACCTGGGTGCACTCCAGCACCGGTGTCAAGCTGCCGATCCAGGCGATCGCCCGAGCGTTGCGCGGCCGCGGCGTGCTGCTCTGCGTCGACGGTGTGCACGGCTTCGGCGCGGAGGAGGCCGACCCGGCCGAGCTGGGCTGCGACTTCCTCGTGTCGGGGTGCCACAAATGGGTGCTCGGCCCGCGCGGCACCGGGCTGGTATGGGGCTCGGCCGCCGGATGGGCCAGGTATGCCCCGGTGATCCCGACCTACGACGGGCGGAGCATCGGCGCCTGGCTGGGCCTCCCCGGCGATCCGGCCCCGCCCGGTCAGGCGGCCACGCCGGGCGGCTTCCACACCTTCGAGCACCGGTGGGCGCTCGCCGAGGCGTTCGCCTTCCACAAGGCGATCGGCCAGGATCGGGTCGCTGCCCGTACGCGCGAGCTGGCGACAGCACTCAAGGCCGGGCTCGCCGGCATCCGCGGGCTCAAGCTCGCCACGCCGAAGAGCCCCCACCTGTCCGCCGGCGTGGTCTGCTGCGAGGTGCCCGGCATCAACGTCGACGAGGCGGTGGCCCGGCTGCGCGAGCTCAAGGTCGTGGCCAGCTCGACGCCGTACCGGCCCTCGCTGCTGCGCTTCGGCGCCACGATCATCAACAATGAAGCCGACGTGGAAGCCACCCTGAAGGCCGTCCGAACGCTCGTTTGACTCAACGCGGGAGCGCCCGGCCGATCGCCACCAGGCCGGGCACCTCGACGCGGGAGAGCAGCGTGCCCGTGATCAGGTCTGGCCGTGCTCGGTGCTGCTCAACGATCACTGGAAGGTCCGGCGGCGGATTCAGAAATCCGGCCGAGGGGCTCGTCCAACGCGGCGACGCCGTGGGTCAGCAACGCGGTGAACTGGCTGGCCGCCTGCGCCACCGTGGTGGCGTCGAAGACCTCCGCGTCATAGGTCCACCAGCCCGTGTAACCGCGATCTTTTCGCGCCGTCAGGCTGAGGTGTACGGCGAACTTGGCGTACCCGGGCGGCATGCTGACAGTTTGCGCGGTGACACCGGGGAGCGAGAACGGCTCCCAGCGCATGTCGTCGACGGCCATTGTCACATCGCACGGCGGGGGCGCGTCCATCTCCGTACCCTGTCGCGACATCCGGACGATCTCGGCGTAGGGAACGGCACGGTGCGCAATGGCGCCGAGAACTTCCGCCTTGGCGGCGGTCACGAGCGTCCGGAACGACGTGTCCTGCGAGACGGCCAGGCGGATCGGATGCAGGTCGGTGAGGTAGCCGATCATGTCCTCGTCGGCGGCCGCGCCCCGGAGCGACACCGGCGTACCGAAGATCACCTCATCGGGCCGGCCGTACTGCCACAACGTCGCGGCCATCGCTCCCGCGATGACGGTGAACGGCGTGGTCCGCAGTGCCCGGCCGGCGGCGCGCACCGCCTGGCCGAGTTCGGGGCTCAAGGTGAAGACGTGCCGCCCGGCGCGGTGCGCCTGCTCCTCCGGCCCCGACCGGTCCGGCGGAATCGTGCAGGACCGGGGCGCGTGGCGCATCCGCTCCCGCCAGTAGGCGAGGTCCACCGGATCAAGACCCGCGGCCCGCTGGGCGACGGCGTAACCGCCGGCTTGCATCCGCAACGGTTCCAGGCTGGGCGACCGGCCGAGCACTCGGGCCGTGTAGAAGTGCATGAGCTCACGCTGGAAGATGTTCAGCGACCAGTTGTCGATCGCGGCGTGGTGGAGCTGCACCACCAGTACGAACTCGTCTGGAGACACCCGGATCAGCCAGGGCCGGATGGGCGCGACGTCGAGGTCGATCGGTTCGGTGACGATCCGGCTCAGTTGGGCTTGGAGTGATGCCTGGGGGCACGACAATTGCTTCATCCGAACGGGACCTGGGGCGGTGACGATCTGCACCGGTTGCTCACCGGACTCGGTCAGTCGGGTGCGGAGCACCTCATGACGCGAAATGATCTGGCCGACAGCCCACTCGAGTGCACCCGTGTCGAGCTGACCGGTGAACCGGCAGGCCCAGGATTCCAGGTATCGGGACGGCCCGTCCCACAAGAGATCGTCGAGCCACAGCGCCTCCTGTGCCCGGCTCATCGGATACGTCAGTGGTTGAGTGCTCACCGTCGGCGCACCAGCCGGTTCGCCGCTCATCGCTGCGCCGCGTTTCTCCCGGACCGGGTCAGCTGCCGGTCCGCGGCCGTGAGCTCGGCCCATTCACCGACCCGCGACAGGTCCTCGACGTCGAACCGATTAGCCACGGTTATCCCCATCCTGGCCGGGACGAAATCGAACCGCGCCGGCCCTAGCTCTGGCGGGTCGGCCGCCAGCTCGCCGCGTGCGGCTCACTGGGAGCATCGCAGTTGCACCGGCCGCCACCATCTCCCCCTTTGCTCCAACGGGGCGACGAGGTAGCACTGAGCTCCGATGAAACGCGTTGTCACCACCGTGCCCGCAATTCCGGAGATGCAGTCAGCTGGGCCGACTGCCACGGTGACTCATGCGACCGGATCTGCCACGGTCCGGGGTGTCCGCTCCTCGGAAAGTGATGACTGAGGACCAGGCTGCGTGTTGACGGGGCGGTCCGCTGCGTCACGCGTGCGATGTGGCTGCGGGCCCAGCGCGGCTGACGATCGCCGCCACACCTCGCCCGACCCGCTACTCAGCCGTTGTTGGAGGCCTGCAAATGACCACCCGCGTCACCGGATCGCCCGCCGCGCAGACGTTGACCGGCATGTTCGCCACGAGCGTGCGGACCTGGCCGGACCGTCCCGCCGTCAGTGACGGCGACACCATCCTCTCGTACGCCGACCTCGACCGGCGCTCGGCGGCGCTGGCGGAGGACCTGCGGGCCCGCGCGATCGGGGCCGAGGATCGGGTGGGCGTCTACCTGGACCGTTCCGTGGAACTCGTGGTGGCCATCCTCGGCATCCTGCGGGCCGGCGCCGCCTACGTCGCCGTGGACGCCCGGTACCCGGACGGCCGCCGCGACCACATGCTGGTCGCCGCCGGCTGCAAGTTGGTGGTGACCCGCGCGGACTGGTCGCAGCGCATCGCGCACCTGGGCCTCGAGGAGCTGGCCTTCCGCAGCGAGGCCACTGCGGCGGCCGCGGTCATGGACCACGCCGACCCGGCGGGGGCGGCCAGCGTGCTCTTCACCTCCGGCTCGGCCGGCCGGCCCAAGGCGATCGTGCTTGAACACCGCAACATCGTCTCGTTCGCCACCAACCCGAGCCTGCCGGAGCTGACGCCGGACGATCGTGTCGGCCAGATCTCTAGCGTCTCCTTCGACGCATTCCACTTCGAGCTGTGGACGACGCTGTACCGGGGTGCCGAGACAGTCGTCCTGCCGGCCGTGCCCGAGCTCCTGGCCGCCGACTTCCGGCGGGAGATGCGGCGGCGCCGGATCACCGCCATGCTCGTCCCCACCATGGTCATCAACCAGGTGATCCGGGAGGACCGGGACGCCTTCGCCGCGCTGCGGATCCTTCAGGCCGGTGGTGACGTCCTGCTGCCCTCGTCCTGCCGGGACCTGCTGCACGGCGAGTTCCGCGGCGAGCTGTACAACCTCTACGGCCCGGCGGAGGCGACCACCGCCTGCACCGCGCACCGGGTCACCGCCGAGGACGCCGAGCAAGACACCATCCCGATCGGGCGGCCCCTGGCCGGGGTGACCGTCCTGCTGCTCGGTGACGGCCTGCGGTCGGTGCCGGACGGCGAAATCGGCGAGATCCACATCGGTGGTCCGGGGGTCGCCCGCGGCTACTTGGACGCGCCGGAGCTGACACGGCAGCAGTTCGTTGCGGATCCTCGACCCGATGGCCCGGACCGGCTCTACCGCACCGGTGACCTGGCCCGCCGGCGCCCGGACGGGGTGTTGGAGTTCGTCGGGCGGGTGGACGGGCAGGTGAAGATCCGCGGTTATCGGGTGGAGCCGGGCGAGGTCGAGCGGAGCCTCTGCCGCAGCCGCGGCGTACGCGAGGCGGTCGTGCTACCCAGCGGCGAGGGCGAGAACCGGCACCTGCTCGCGGTGGTCGTACCCGCCGAGGACACCACCCTTCGGGACATCCAGGAGTTCGCCCGCGCCGAGCTGCCGGACTACCTGGTGCCCAGCCAGTTTGCGCTGGTGGAGGAGATCCCGTCCAACGAACACGGCAAGCGGGACCTGGCCGCCCTGCACGAGATCGCCGATGGGGTCCGGGAGCGCCGGGAGCGCCACGTTGCGCCACGTACCGAAGTGGAGCTCTACCTCGCGGAGCTGTGGGAGGAGCTGCTTGGCGTCGAGAACGTCGGCGCGAACGAGGACATCTTCGCCCTCGGTGGTCACTCTCTGCTCGCCTTCCGGATGCACAGCCAGGTCGAACGCAGGTTCGGGGTGTCGGTGGAGCTGGCCGCGGTACTGCGTGACCCGGTGCTGGCCGACGTGGCAGCACTGGTGGATCAGGCGCGGGGGGAGCAGGCACGGGCGGCCGGAGCCGGGGCGTGACCGGGCCGTCCGTCCCGGTGGACCTGACTGACGTCGACCTGTTCGTCAGCGGCCGGCACCTGGACGCGTTCGCCTGGCTACGCGAGAACCGCCCGATCTACTGGAACGAGGGCGCCGACGGCAGCCGCTTCTGGGCGTTGACCCGGTACGAGGACGTGCACTGGGCATACCGGGAGCACGCCTCGTTCGGATCAGCCCGGGGCGCGATCCTCGGCGGGTCCTTCCGCAGTGACGACGACACCGCCGCGGGCCGGATGCTGGTCGCCAGCGACCTGCCCCGACACCGGCTGCTCAAGCAACAGATCGCCCCGGCGTTGTCGGCAGCCGTGGTGGACCGCATCGGGGAACAGGTGCGGATCCTGCTCGACAAGGCCGTCGGGCAGGCGGTGGCGGCCGGCGGTTGCGACTTCGCCACCGAGATCGCCACCGAGCTGCCGGCCGGCGCGCTCATGGTGGTGTTCGGCATCGGGCATGACGAGGCGCACCACCTCATCGGGTTGACTCGACGAATGGTGGGCTTCCGCGACGAGACGTTCGTGGACACGGCGGGTGACCAGAAGCTGCGGCTGGCCTGGACGCACGCGGAGATCTTCGACTTCTTCGCCGGCCTGCTCGCGCAACGGCGTCGCAACCCCGCCGACGACCTGGTCACCCTGCTGCTCAAGGCACAGGTGAACGGCCGGCGGATGTCCGCGGAGGACATCTTCTTCAACTGCATGAACGTGGCGGTGGGCGGCAACGAGACCTCGTCGTACACCGCCTGCCACGGGATCGAGGCGCTGGCCTCCGCCCCCGACCAGTACGACCTGCTGCGCCAGCGGCCGGACGCCCTGCCCGGCGCCATCGAGGAGATGTTGCGGTGGAGCTCGGTAAACGCGTACGTGCAGCGGGTGGCGATGCGCGACGTGGAACGCGACGGGCACCTCATCCGCCGGGGTGACTCCGTGACCCTGTGGAACGTCTCGGCCAACCGTGACCCGGCCCAGTTCCCCGACGCCGACCGCTTCGACGTGACCCGCAGCCCCAACCGGCACCTGTCCTACGGCGCGGGCATCCACCGCTGTATCGGGGCCCCCGCCGCGCAACGGGAGCTGTCCCTGCTCTTCGGGGCGCTGCTGACCACGCCGGCCCGGTTCCGGCTCGCCGGTACGCCCCGGCGGCTCCGCTCGAACTTCATCCTCGGGACCACCTCGCTCCCGCTGGCGGTCGGCTGATGAAGGCCGGACCGGGTGCGGCCGGCGTCGCGCCGACCAACCGGGCTGACGCCGCGACCGACCCCTATCGCTACGGGGACCGGATCGAGCAGGTCGTGGCCCGGCACGCCCGGATCACCCCCGAGGCGGTGGCCGTTCAGCAGGGCGAGTACCGGCTGAGTTACGCGGAGCTGATGTCACGGGCCGTCCGGATCGCCGGTGCGCTGGCGACCCGGGGGGTCGGACCGGGCGACTTCGTACCGGTCTGCCTGCCTCGCTCCGTCGAGCTGGTCACCGTGCTGCTGGGCGTGCTCACCACCGGGGCCGCATACGTCGCGTTGGACCCCGGCTGGCCGGCCGACCGGAGGGCCACGGTTTTCGACGACACCCGGTGCCGCCTGCTGGTGGCCGACGACCCGGGGGCGGGCCGGCCCGGTATGCCCGTCGTCGGGTATGCGGACCTGACGACGGGCCCCGACCGGCCCGCCCCGCCGCCCGCGCTCGACGGCGCCGAGCCAGCCTGTGTCCTCTACACCTCGGGCTCCACCGGCCGCCCGAAGGGAGCCGTCTCCCCGCACCGGGGCACGATCCGCACCCTGGTCGGCCACCCGGACATCCCGCTGGGTCCGACATCCGTCTTCCTCCAGGCCGCGCCGCTGCCGTGGGACGGCTTCTCGCTGGAGCTCTGGGCGCCGCTGCTCAACGGCGGTCGCTGCCAGCTCCTGGAGGCGCACCTGCCGGCCCTCGACGTCGAGGCGCTGGCCGCCGCCGTAGGGCTGGGCGTGAACAGTCTCTGGCTGACCAGCTCCCTTTTCAACGTGCTCGCCGACGAGGCGCCGGAGCTGTTTGGCCGGACCCGGCTGCTGCTGGTGGGAGGTGAGCGCGTGTCCGCGCCGCACCTGCGCCGGATACTCGACCGGTTCCCCGGCCTGCGGCTGGTCAACGGGTACGGCCCGGTCGAGAGCACGATCTTCACCACCACCCACGTGATCCGTCCGGACGACGTCGCCGACCCGGACGCCGACGTGCCGATCGGCCGGCCGGTGCCGCGTACCGGAATCAGGTTGGTCGACGGCGGCGGCCTCCCGGTGCCCGTCGGCTCCGTTGGAGAAATCCTCGTCTTCGGCGACGGCCTGGCGACCGGCTATCTGGGCGATCCCGCCGAGACGGCCCGCGCCTTCGTGGAGCTGGCTGGGGTGCGCCACTACCGCACGGGCGACCTGGGCTGTCTGGACGAGCAGGGGCTGCTGCGCTACCGCGGCCGCGCCGACCGGCAGTTCAAGATCCATGGCATACGGATCGAACCGGGCGAGGTCGAGTCGGCGCTGCTGGCCCACCCTCGGATCGCTGCCGGTGCGGTGCTGCGCCTGGAGCTGAGCCCGGGCCGGCCGGAACTCGCGATGGTCTACCGCAGCCACGACGGTGTCCCGCTGACCGACGCGGAGCTGCGCGCGTTCGCCGGGCGGAGACTCCTACCGGCGATGATCCCCACGGTGTGGCGGCACGTCGACCGTCTTCCGCTCGGCCCGAACGGCAAGGTGGACCCGGTGGCCCTTCGGGCGCTCGCCGAGCAGGCCGCCGGCGCGCGCCGGGGGCCCGCGACGACGGGTCCGGCCGACGCCTCCGATCCGTTCCTCACCGACGTACGGCGGCTGCTCGACGTCCCCCACCTCACCGCCACGGACGACGTCTTCCAGGCCGGCGCGACGTCGCTGGACGCGGTTCGGCTCGCAGCCCGGGCAATGCGCCGGTTCGGACGGCGGATCACGGTAGCCGACGTCCACCGGGCGCGTACCGTCGACGGGCTGCGCGAGCTGCTTCGGGGCGGGGCGCCGATCCTGGCCGCGGTCCCGGTGGCCGACGAGCGCCAGGGCGCCGGCGCCCCGCTGTCACACGCACAGACCCGGTTCTGGATGGCCGAGCAGACGATGCCCGGTGCGGCCGACAACGTCGTGATGCTGGCGTACCTGCTCGACGGGCCGCTGGACGCCGAGGTGCTGGACGCCGCGCTCCAGGACGTGCTGCGCCGCCACCCGACGCTGCGCACGGTCTACGAGTGGACGGGTCGGCTACCGGAGCAAAGCGCCCTCGACCCGGCCGCCGCCCGGGTGACGTTGGAACGGGTCACCGGCCCGGACGGCTGCACCGATCCGGTCGAGCTGGCACGGCTGGTGACCGCCGACTGTTGGCGTCGCCCCTTCGACCTGGAGCGCGAGGTGTCACTGCGGGCCCGGCTCTGTCGGATGGCCGAGGACCGGCACCTGCTCTGCCTGAACGTCCATCACATCGCCTTCGACGGCTGGTCGGAGCAGCGGCTGCTGGAGACCCTCGGCGCGGCGTATCGGAACCGGGTGGTGGGACGTGTCCCCGACGGCCCGAGTGGTCCGTCGTACGCCGACTACAGCCGTTGGGAGCGGCGCGGACAGAAGCGGTGGGCGGAGGACGAGCTCCCGTTCTGGCGGCAGACGCTGCGCCGGCCGACGCCACCAGTGCTGCCGGCCCCGGGATCCTCCGGCGAGACGGCCCGGCGGGAGCTGGTGGCCCGGGTGTCCGCCGCCGAGGTGACGGCGCTGACCGGCGCGGCCCGGCGGCACGGTGGTCCGCCGGTGGCCGCCCTGCTGGCCGCCGTGGGCAGGGGGTTGGGGCGGACCTTTGACGTCCCGGACGTCTGCCTGGGCACGGTGACCGCCGGCCGGCCGCACCCGGATCTCGACGATGTGGTGGGCTATTTCGTCAACCCGCTGGCAATTCCGGTGGCGGGCGCGCGGGACGAGCCGGCCGGCGTCCTGTTGGACCGGGTCGTCGATCGGACGGCGGCGGCGATGGCCCACGGTCGTACGCCCTTCGACGAGCTGGTGCGGGTGCTGGCGCCGCCGCGTGACCGGCACCCCTGGTTCCAGGTGTGGGTGGTGGTGCAGCACGCGCCGCCGTCGGGCGCGTTCGCTCCGGGGATCACCCTGCGGGCGGTACGGGTGCCACCACCGACGACCGCCCTGGAGCTGATGTTCGAGGCGTTCCCGCAACCCGATGGCAGCTGGGAGCTGGTCATGCTCCGCCGGTCGGACGGGATCGACGACGAGACGGCCGGTGGGCTGCTCGCCACGGTGCGGACCGCCATGGTGGAGCTCACCGGGGAACGGGCCCCGGGGAACGGGCCCCATCAAGATCGAGAGTGCTGACGAGGGCGGTCCGTTCTTCCTGCCTCCGGCGTGTCACCTGCTCCGCTGCGACGGCGAAGAGCCAGTTTCCTGGATCGGGCCTCTGTGTGTCAGGGGTTGAGCAGGTGCCAGTTTCCTTCGGAAACTATCTCAGCCGTGCCGTCGACCACCTTGATGGCCGTCTCATCGTCGATTGCATATGTCGGGACCGGGATCCCAGACGCCCACTTTTCTATGTTGGCCAGTGCAGTGTCCGGCATGTCCTCGCAATCGAGGTGCGGGTACAGCGTGAAATCCACCAGTCCCAGCGCCCGGTCGGCACCCACCGCCATATCGCTGCCGGTGGGCACAAAATCCAGATCGAACTCTGCGTCGCAGTTGTAGGGGGTCACCGCGATGCTCCCGGCGCTCATTCCCACGTAGACCGACTCGTTCAGCGACGGCAAGAGGTCCGCCAGGCCCGACTCACGCATCCAGTGGGTCAGATACAGCACATCGCCGCCCCAAACGAGCAGAGCGTCGACCTCTCGGACCGCCGGGACCCAATTCTCTTCTCGGATGGTCGGCAGCGCGGTGAGTTCCAACACTCCCAAGGACTTCCAACCCAGCTCACACAATGGACTCTGAGCCCTACCTGAGATCGCCTGCCACGCCCGGCCGGCACCGCCCGGGAAGGGGTAGACACCGGTCGGAATGATTAGGGCGCTGGACTCGGCAATCGGCTTGCCCAGCAGGTCGACGAGCGCATCGGAGATGCTCGGGTTCCTGATGCCTGCGGAAGTGAGAAGAAACTTCATGAGGACCTCTTCTTAGTGCCGCCGTATGACTTCGGGTCGCGTGACAGCGCCCCAGCAGATCCGCGGCGCCCCCCGCTCCCCGACCGGGCTCTGAGCCGCAGGCAATGACGCGAGCCATTCCCGCCGGACTGGGACGCCACCCATCCTCCAACGGCGACACCGAAGCCGTCAACGCCCCATCGAGGTCGCAGCCGGATCGCCCGCAGCTCACAAGCCACAACCCCCGTTTCACGTCAAGGGCGCCGTCGCCGTCGGCGAGGACACCGCCGATCCACGGGCTCAGCGGCTCAGCGGCTCAGCGGCTCAGCGGCTCAGCGGCTCAGCGGCTCAGCGGAAGCCTTCTCCGACCTGATCGTGTGGTACCGCGCGTGGCTCGCCTTCCTCCTGGCCGGCAGAAACTACACGCAGATCGCGCTGGCCGCCGAGCAGGAGGCGGTGAGGTGCTCTCCACCGTCCAAATAGGACCCACTCATGCCGGATGGCCGGACGTGGGAACTGTCCAAGGGCCCCAGCTCAGTCCGCCACGGCGGCGAGATCCGATGAAGCCGGCCTGGTCCGCTCACCCCACCGCGCCAAGGCCGGCGTCAGCATGCACGCCAGAACGAAGAATACACCAAGTCCGAGCATGCCGGGCTTGCCCAGGCTCATGACCGGCCCGAGGAGCACCGCCGGGGCCAGCGCGACGCCGAGGCCGCCGGTGATCCCGAGGAAGCCGTCGTACTGACCCTGCGCATGGGCCGGGGGCAGGCCCATGGTGAGCGCGAATCCGGCGGCCAAGTGGTAGATCTCGCCGAAGGTGTGCAGGGTGACCCCGGCTACCAGCAGGACCAGCGCGGGCCAGGTGGGCAATCCCGCCGCAAGGCCGATAGCACAGCAGCTGAACAGGAAGAACACCCCGGCTCGTCGCCACGCGAGTCCGCCCTGCCGGATTGTCTTCACCCGGCCGCCGAGGCGGACCTGGAACAAGACGACCAGGAGGGTATTGATCACGAGGGCCAGCGGGATGCACCATCGCGGTGCGTCCGTGCGGTCGACCACCCACAGTGGAAGCAGCAGTGTGAGCACGGCGAACTCGAGGCTGCAGAAGGATCCCAGCACGGCTAACGCGACGAACGGCCGGTCCCGCAAGACGCCCCAGCGCGGCCCGGACTTCGGCTTCGGCAGCGGCTCGTACCGCGGCAGTCCGCGCAGAACCACCCAGGCGGCCAGGTAGGTCAGCGCATCGATGATGATCAGCACGTGGTATGCATTCGGAGTGCCGAGCTGGATCGCTATGCCGCAGCAGGCGAAGCCGACCGAAAATCCCACGTTCGTGATCGCGTGGGTCGAGGATCGGTAGGACGCCGCCTCTTCGCCGGCCACCCGTCGCAGCAGCGCTCCCTCGGCCGTGATGACCGCCCGTGCGGCCATCGCATCCACCGTGGCGACGACGACGAAGGCGACGAAATTGTCGACGAAGAGGAAGGCGATCGTTGCGGCGGCCTGCAAGGGCAGCATGGCCATGGCCACGGTAAGGGGGCCGCGCCGGTCGGCCAGATCACCGATCGGGAGGCCCACCAGCAGGGTGATTGTCGCGGCGATGGTCAGGCCCAGTCCGACCTCCGCGGCGGACAGGTGCACGATACGGGTCAGGTACAACGGCAGGCTCACGAGCAGCAGACCGGTCCCGAACGTGTTGATGAGCGTCGCCACCGCGTACGAGCGCCTGGGGCCCGGCTCGGTGGGGAAAAGCGAGGTGACGGCGCTGACTGGATTCAACCGCGGCATGCTTCCGTCTCCGATCTCGCTTTGACCTTGGAGCAGCATCTCGGAATCGGCCGCCCGAGCACATCTCCCGGATTGCGTAGCCGTACGACGACCCGGCGGATCGAGCGAGGCCCGCCAGGACCCGGACTCTGCCGCGCCCCGTCACGGAGGTTCGGCCGCCGGCCACCCCTGGACCCACCGCCCACTACGGCAGGGCCCGGACTATGGGCGACACCGTGTCCAGGCTCAGTCGCGACGGGACGGCCGAGGCCGAACCGCTGTACTTGCCCGCGTAGCCCGAGGCGCCGCCCTGCATCGCCCAGAACGCCAACTTCCCGATGACCATGCCGGGAAACAGCCGGACCGGCGCGGCGACCGCGATCTCCAACGTCCACGGGAAGATCGCGCCGCTGTGCCCGAGCGGTGCGGAGAACTGGATCCAGACGCCGAGGGTGGAGATCGAGCGGCAGGCGTAGAGGGTGGCGGCGTAATGCGGACTGCCCATCGCTTCCATGGTGCCGCCGAGGTAGAACCGCCCCGGAGTGAGCAGCATTCCGTCGTCGTCCATGACGTCCGTGCGAGACGCGATCGGCGACCGGGAGTCGATCACCTCCGGCCCGTACGAGATGATCTCCCGGGCCAACCGGAAGCCGTAACTGTTCGGCTCCAGGCGCTCTGCGTCGAAGTCGTCGATATGGATGCGGCCCGCTCGGACTTCGCGGTGAATTTCGTGGCCGGTGAGTATCACATCCAGCTCCGCACGACCCGGCGCACAGCGGCGCGGTGTTCCGTGAGGTGACCGCTGTTGTCCAGGACGACGTCCGGCTCGATCAGGTCGAGATCGCTCGTCGACCGGTCCGCTCGACTGGTATCGCCGCGCCCGGCCAGTCTCCTTTCGCGCACCTCCGGTGCCGCCGTGACACGCAGCACCCGGAATCCGTGGGCACGCAGCGCCACGGCATCAATGAAAGGGTCACGCAGGTCGTCATTGACCACGATGTCGGCGTCGGTCGACGCTAACCGGGTCAGGAAATCATCGGCCAGGGACTCGGGCCTGATACGGCGCATGGAGTCGGCCAGGGATTCCAACAGGATTTGATCCTGCGTCCCGGCCGGAACCTTCACCCGGGCCGCTTGATAAACCCGATCCTGTAGGTCGTACAACGGTTTAGCAATTTTGACGGTTACGCACGTCAGGCCCAATTCTTTCGCGAGTTCCTCGATCAGGCCCGCGGATGTCGACTTGCCGCAACCCGCCAACCCGATGATGGCAATACGCATGAATCCACACCTCCCCCAGGTGTCTTTTGCCGATCAGGAGCCTGCGGGCAGCGTGGCTTTGCTCCGGCTCTCAATGTCGCGCAGAAACGAAAGCTTCGAATAGAAGGTGCGCTCGCGATCCACGTTGTTCCGGATTAGATAGCTGTCGACGAGATTCGTCAGGCGTTCAAGTTCGGATTCGACGGTGGCGATGTCGAGCCCGACGTGTATCCGTGACCGGTGGTAGGCGATCTCGGCCTGCCGAAGGACGTGCTCGTCACCGGCCGTGCGCACCTCGTCGATCTCGATACCGAAGAAGTGACCGGTCGCGCTGGACTCCAGGTTGACGTCGAAACGCGTCCGACTGAAGGTACGCAGGGCCCGAACGGTGAGGTGTGGATACTCGGTGTCGAGAAAGGCAGCGAAGTCCTTGCCGGGCACGGTGAGGTTGTGCCGGAAGGTCTCAACGCGCCGGAGTGTGTCCTCGGCGAAGACCTTGTGCTTGAGCATGAAAGCGCCTGACGGCTGCTCCTGGAAGGCGATGTAGCCGCGCTCCGCAGCCGGGCTCAGCACCTCGAACGTGTGCTGGAAGACCTCCCAGCGTTGCACCTCGTTGCCGACATCCGGGATGAAGCCGGGGAACGAGGCGCTACCGACCTGGGCGGCGATGTCCGAGGTCAACCGCCAGATCGACACGTCGCCACGAAGTGTGATCTTGTTTTCAATTTCGACACCGGGTACGAGATTACGAAAGGTCTGGTTCTCGACGGCCACGTGCTCGCGCAGGTTTCCCGCCGACTTGAGCGCGACCGCGACCACGTCGTCGACCCGCGCCGGGGCCGGAAACTCGCATTCAGCGACTCGCGCGAACACCGCGCCGACTTCCCGCAGGCGAGTGCAGGCAAGCACTTCCACCCTTGTCCGGTCGGGTGACTCATGGAGCCGGAGCACCATGATCGGCGACAGAAATTCGATGCGCTCGGTGGCTGCGGCATCCGGCCACACCATCCCGAGGCCGATTCTCAACGACTCCGAGATCGAGCAGCCGCACCAGGTAGGTCGCACCGCCTCGACGGGCACCTCGACCGGAATCGAATCCTCCGGCAATAAACGAATCGAGGCAGACGCCGTGTCGATCGGCCGCAGGTATTCCACAGCCCGATCGCCACCATCGGTGTCCGTCGGCAGGTCGATCGCGACGACGGGCAGCCGCTTGCGCGGCACCAACGAGTATTGAAAAGCCGGATCGCCCAGGACGAGGAGCCGGCGTAGGGACAGTCTTTTGTCTGAAGTTGTTTCCTGGCTCAACGCATCCCCCCGGTAGCGCAGCGAGGCTGGTTGCAGTGCCCAGCCGAAATCAACTGCGGGCCAGCCTACACACCGAGCGCCTTGCGGTCTGCCCCAAAATGGGTCACGCATGCCGACCGGATCCACGCAGACAAATATGATCTTGCATAGACGCCGGTCAACCGGGCTTCGCCGGGGAATTCCGGGTGGCTCCGTTAGCCCACAGCACCCTGACCTCCGGCGCCCGGTTGACACGCCTCGGCTCCAGGTGTCACGATCGATCGTCATCTACGGGGGTGATCTACCATGCTCGAATGGCGTCAAGCTAATCCCAAGGTGCTCGAATCCTGGTACGAAAAGTCAGGAGTGCGCGAGGGCCCGCGCCGAATAATTTCCGACGACGACGATATCCTCAAAGACTTCTTCCCCCGGCATCTGGTAACACACCTGGCACATCCAGCCGTTGCCGAGACCGATGAAGCGCTCAAGCGATTTCTTCTGGCCCAGCACCTGTACCAGTGGCTGAACTTCACAAAGGCGTTCGAGGTGGGAGTCGTCTGCCGGGCCACCAAACTGATCGCCGAAGAAGACTGCGGCATCGAGGTGCCGAGCCGCGTACGCCTGGACGCCTACAAGATTCTCGTCGACGAGAGCTACCACGCTCTCTACAGCGACGACGCCGTCGAGCAGATCCAGGCGCGCTCCGGCATCACATCCCTGCCCTACGACTTCCAACCCTTCCTCGCCAACCTCGACCGCATCAGCGATGACTACCCGCGGCATCGCCGGCTGGTCCAGTTGGTTCAGGTCTTCGTCTTCGAGACACTCATCACCGGTCTGCTCGTCGACATCCCCAAGGACCCGAACGTGGTGTCGCTGGTCCGCGAGATCGCCCGTGATCATGCGATAGACGAGGGGCGGCATCACGTGTACTTCAGCGACTTCTTCGGCCGCCTCTGGGGCCAGCTCGAGCCTGCTGACAGGCGGATGGTCGCGGCACTGCTGCCCGACCTCATCACCAAGTCGTTGCAGCCGGCGACGAGATCCGCCTCGTCCGCGCTACAGACGGTCGGGTTCTCGCCGGCCACCGTTCGTTCGATCATCGCCGAGTCCTACGACCGGGAGTCGGTGACAGCCGGCATCCGGTCCTCGGCCGAGCGGACCATCGGGATTCTCGAGGGCTACGGCGTGCTGGATCTGCCGGGATCCCGGGAAGGCTTCGCGGAGTCGGGACTCCTCCGTCTCTGATCTGCCACCAGCACGCTTGTCGATAAACGACACGCGAAGGAGCTCGTCGTATGTCACAGCTTCCTGAGGACCGGCAGCTTGTCGTGCTCGGCGCGAGTGGGCAGATCGCAGCCGTGGCGAGGCGCCTCGGTTGCCGGCTCATCCACGTCCAGAATCCAGGGAGTCCTATCGAGCAGTTCATCGAGCCGGACTCCGTACGGTCGACCTACTACACGGCCGACTACACCGTGGACTCCTTCATGAGCTTCGTGGAGCAGGTGCTTCGGCCGCTGGCGCCCGACGCCGTCGTCAGCGTGCGCGAGGACGGGCTTGTCCCGGCGGCCCTCGCCAATGCACGCCTGGGACTACGGGGAACCCCGCTGGAGGTGGTGGAGACACTGCGGGACAAGGCGAGAATGCGAGCGTTGCTGGAGGGCAAGGCGCCGCACCTCACGATCCGGGCGTCCACGCCGGCGAGCCTCGACGAGGCCGTGGACACCTTCCTCAACTGGGGTGGCCGGAAGGCGATTCTCAAACCCCGGGCGAGCTCCGGTAGCCGAGGCGTGGTGCTCATCGAGAGCGTTGCCGATCTTCTCGCGCACGGCGATCCCTCCGGCCAGATGCTGGAGGAGTATCTGCCGGGCCAGGAATACAGCGCCGAGAGCTTCAGCGTCGGCGGCGTACACCGCATTGTCGCGCTGGTCGAGAAGCACACCGGCCCGTCGTTCGTCGAGCTGGCGCACGTGGTGCCCGCCCCCTCGCTGGGCACCTCGGCGGTGCCGGTCATTCAGGAACAGCTGATCGAGTTCCTCGACGTCGTGGGTCTGGCCGATGGGCCGGCGCACACCGAGTTCAAGCTGATCGACGGTGGGATCCGCATCATCGAGTCGCACAATCGGGTCGGCGGCGACGGCATCCCGCACCTCGTTCGCCTCGTGACCGGGATAGACCTTCAGCGCTGGAGCATCGGGTGGTCGCTCGGCCTCGGCGAGCCCGATCATCAGGAACGCCCGGCGGCGGCAGCAGCTGCGATCGCCTTCGCCACCGCGCCGGAGGGTGTGGTGCAGTCAGTCGCCCTGCCGAGCCTGGAATTCCCGGACGCGACGGTCGAGGATGTGCGGTCGTTTGTCAGACCGGGCGACCGGGTCGCGGCCCTGACGAGCTCGTCCGCGCGCGTGGGCAGCGGGAGTGTTTCCGGAGCCGATGCTTCGCGGGTCCTCGTCGCCGCGCAAACGCTCGCCGCGGGCATCGACGTGATCAGCCGGCCGGCCGGGGGCCGACGGTGAGAAGACCGCTTTTGATCATCAGCCGGGATCCTCACCACACCCTGTTCGACGGCACGCGTTGCCTGCTGCCGCTCGCCGAGGTCGAGCCGCACCTGGTGACCAACCCCTGGCTGGTGGAGGGCGTGGAATCCAGCGACTTCCGCCATACCACCGTGTGCGATTTCGCCAACGACGACCGGGTGGAACAGGCCTGCGACTGGATCGTCAAGACGAATGGGATTCGCGGCATAGTCGCGTTGCACGAAAAGATGGTCATCATGGCCGCGCGGCTGCGGACCGCCCACGGACTGCCCGGCCTCCACCTGGACACCGTGCTGCTCTTCCGGGACAAGGTAAGGATGAAGAGCGCGGTTCAGGCTCATGGCGTGACCGTCCCGGACTTTCGTGCGCTCGACCGCGAAGGCGACCTGGCGGCGGTCGACTGGAGCCGGGGCCGCCACATCATCAAGCCGCGCTGCGGAGTCGGCTCGAACCAGACACACATCGTCGACTCGCCGGCAACCGCGCGCAAATTGTGGCGTCAGCTCGGCGCGCCGCCTGGCGAATACGAGATCGAGGAGTTCATCGCCGGCGACATGTTCCACTGCGACGGGATCGTCCGGGACGGACGCGTACTGCACACCAGTGTTGGGAAATATCATGCTCGTCCGGGCAACGTCGCTCCCGGGGCGATGGCGGGAAGCTATCTTCTGCCGGATGGGGCGCTGGCCCAGCGGATCGTCGACCTGCACCACCGCGTCGTGGGCGCTCTCGGTCTCGGGTCGGGGGTGACCCATCTCGAGGTCTTCCACACGCCGGAGGACAAGCTGGTGTTCTGCGAGATCGCGGCGCGCCCAGGTGGTGGCGGCATCGACCGCATGATCCTACGCCGGCACGGCGTGCACCTGCGGGAGGCGGCGATCCGGATCGAGGCCGGCCTGCCGCCGGTGGTCACCCACCGGCCGACGTCAGCAGGTGACCAGGCGGTGTGGGGCCGGGTCGGCATCTATCCCCATGGCCGCGCGCCGGCCGAGCTCACCGCACAGGAGTGCGGCGAGCTCGGGGTCGCGGAGTACGAGTACCGCCCGACCGCCGGCGGCAACGACGGCCTGCCACGCCATAGCACGGACTACGCGCACCGGTTCATCTTGAGTGGCAATGGCCCGGCTGACTTCATGGCGAAGGCCAACCGTCTCAGGGCAGTCGCTGGACGCTGACGACGCTGCCGTCGCTGATGATGACCTCACCCTCGCCGGCCAATCCGGGCATCGCGACAGCGGGAACACCGGACTCCCGCAGCAGGATTGAAAGGTGGCCAAGGGTGGAGCCGCGCTCGAAGACAAATCCCGCCACATGTCCAATGAGGACAGAAAGCGCAGCGTAGGGCAGTCGCGCGTGGATAATCGGGCGCTCCGGCAAGGACAGGACCTTGTCCAGGATCGTGGCCATGCCATCGCTGGCCGCCTCGCTGGTGGAGGCGTCGATGCTAATCGCAGGGCCGATCGACAACCTGCGCAGCAGCTCGTCCTCCTCCAGCCGGAGCAGCGTCCCACGTGCGGTGCCGGGCGATATCAGCACCGCACCCTCCGAGGACATCACCAGCTCATCGGCGCCGAGCACCGAGTAGTCGACGAAGTAGGGGGTTCCGGCGTGCAGAACCCATTCCAACGTGACCGGGCCGTGCTTGGCGTACATCGCGCCGGTCAACCTCGCCAGGGTGTGCAGGTGCGGGAGCAACGGTTCGGCCCCGGGAGCCGCTGTCAGATTCCCGGGTTCGTCAAACGGCCGCCTCAGGTCGGCGATGACGATCGTCTCGCCGCCCGCGGTGCCACGGTTGAGCGCCATGAGCCCCTCCGAGGTGAACTCCACCACGAGGCCGGCACCGGAGTTGCGGGAGATCATCCCTAGCTCGCCCCGGAGGTAGTCGCGAATGATCACCGCCCGCAATTGCGTGTCGCCGGCGCGCGCCCCGGCCAGTTCAGCCAGGCGCGACAGCACGTCATGCTTGGGCAGGACTAGCTGCCGCAGCTGGTCGCCGAGGTCCAGCACGCATTCGGGAGCCGCACCTGTCCGCAGCACCTGCTGGAGTCCGGCGACGGTCGCCTCATCATGCAGGCCCCGCCCGTTGAACTGAACCACCCAGGCCGATCCGGTGCCGGCGCCATTCTCGGCTGCCAGGCCGTAGGCGGAGCTGCGCTTGGCGACGTATCTGCCGTATACCCGCGCGACGTCACCGAGATGGAACGTCGCCGGTATCTCCTGCTCGTACATCGCAACGGCCAGTCCCACCGGTTCGGCCGTGGCACGCGGCCGGTCGATGGTCGCGGTGAGAGGGCGCACCTGGATCAGGTGAACGCCGCTGTCGTCGGCCGCCCACTCGACGTCGACATGGCCGCGCCTCTCCCGCAACGCCCGCACAAGCGCCACCACCTCCACCAGCGGAGAATCAGGGGTGGTCGCGATCTCGTCCGAGGTGGTCCTGACCGGTGCGACGACGCCCGCGACGAGCTGGTCGGCGAGGCCCTCGACATGTTCGATGACCACTCGCTCCGGATCGTCGGCCTCCAGCCCGGTGAACGCGACGCCCGCGAGGACCGGTTGCACCATGGCCTGCACGATGACGGCGAGCCTCGGTGAGGCGTCGTGGTTGTCCGCTCGGAGACGCGCAGCGACGGCAGGGGCGTCGTAATAGGAGGCCCAGCACCGCTCGATAGCCGCGATGATCTCGGCGAAGGTGGACACGTTCAGCACGCTGTGGTGCACGCCCGCGAGGCTGCTGGCGTCGGCGTCCTCGTCCAGTCCCGACGACCTGACGGCGACGCGGAGATCGGCCCGATCGCCGAAGATCTCGGTCAGCCGCGCCCGGAGCAGGGAGCGCGCCGACTCCGGGAAGCGAATCTGCGCGCCAATGCACTGAATCCGCGCCAGCGATTCGGTGTAGAACGCGCCGACGGTCGCGCGCAGGTCGGCAAACGCATCGTCCAGCGCGGCGGTCTGCTCGGCGGACAGTGCGCTGACGAACTCCGCGGCGGGGATACAGAATGCGGGCGGTACGGAGAATTCAGAGCTGCTCGCCGCAAGCGCGGCGAACTTCGGGCCCACTTCAGCAACGGAGACAGTCGCCCGCAGACCGGGGAAACGCTGTCTCGCGAATTGCTTGTCGTAGTCGATGTAGATGTCGCTGGACCGCGGCCCTGTCGCGCCCTGATACTTTCCGTGATAGAGGTCGACGTTGCCCTGCGGTTTCCACCACATCATCTGGCCGATGTTGAGGCCAACATAAACCCGGACCCGATTCAGCGTATAGAGCTGCAGCGTCCATTGTCCCTTGTAGCCGATGTCGCCGAGGCTCGCGGACAGGTTGATGAACATTCCGAGCCGCGCCACGGATGACCTGGCGGCAAAGGTCGGCGCGTAGTGGTCGCTGCCGAGCACCTCGATCGTGTGGGCGAGATAGAGCTTGCCCGGTTCGAGCACATAGCCGTCGTCCGGAATCTCGATCTCGATGAACTCGTTGGGGACCCGAGGGCTCAGCGTATCGCCCGAGTAGACCCGCAAAGTCTTGCCCAGCCTGAAGTTGTAGCTGTTCGGATTCACCTGCTCGGGTGTAAAAGGCTCGATGGTGATTCGGCCTTGGGCCCGTTCCTTCTCGATCTCACTACCGGTCAGAATCACAACAGTTCCCCCGTGGTGAAGCGCGACGAGCGGACCCGTGTCGTTCGCCGATCGGCACGCAACGGAACAATGGCGACCCGGTGACCCTCGCGTCGCAGCGATGCGGTCACCCGGTGATGCTACGAAAATGGCTTGTCAATTCACCGTCCTCAACGACGTGGAAAACCACGCCGGGCACGTCCTCGCGGTCAAAAGTATTTACCCACCCCAGCTGGTCGGTTGTGGTCCACGGCAGACGGGTGGTGGAGAAAATGCCCGGTGCCGCGATCAACGGGAGTCCGGCAAAAGTCCCCGCCGCAGCGGCATGGGCGTGCCCACAGAAGACGGCCCGCGCGGCGGACGACGCCCGGAGCACTGCGGCCAGGTCCTCGGGGTTACGTAGCCGAATACTGTCCAGCAGCGGGTTGTTCAGCCGAATCGGATGATGGTGGAGGCCGACGAACACCGGCTCCTCCGCGTCGGCGAGAACCGTTCGCAGCCAGGTGAGGGTCTCCGGCGCGAGCAGGCCTTCGTCCTCGCCAGGAATGGTGGAGTCACAGAGAGCGAACAGCAGACCGCCAGCGCTCTTCAGCTGATTGACTGGCTCCGAGCCATCACTGTCCAGCAATATCTTGCGATACGCCGCCCGATCGTCATGGTTGCCCGGCAACATCAGAACGGGAATGTCGGCTACCAGTTCGGCTTTCACCTGGTCATATTCCTTGACGTCACCATGATCGGCAAGATCACCTGTGACCAGAATCACATCAATGTCACAGCCGCGCAGATATGCCATAGTCCGCCGAACACGGTCCAGCGCGCGCGCGGTGCCGTCGAAGTGGGTGTCGCTTATGTGCGCTATGATCGTCACACAGATACACTCCCATCATTGCATGTGGACGTATAAGGGACGACGAACGACGCCCTCAGCGGATATCATGCCGCGATCGGCACGTACCATCAAGCGGTGTACAACCACGAGCCGGCTGGTTACGACTGTCCCTTCTGCGGTCTGGTGGCCGGGCGCTACAACGAGCTATCCAGTGCGGCGACGCTGGTCTGGCGTACCCCCACCGTCATTGCCTTTATCTCACCCCGGATGTGGCCGACGAACCTCGGCCACATCCTCGTGGTGCCTAGCCAACATCACGAGAATCTGTATGACCTGCCCCGGCCCCTGGGCCACGCGGTCTTCGACTTGTCACAGCACATCGCACGAGCCGTGCGTGCAACATATCCCAACTGCACCGGCACATCGACACGGCAGCACAACGAACCCGACGGCCACCAAGACGTGTGGCACTTCCACCAGCACGTGTTCCCCCGGTATGACCGGGACAAGCTTTACTCCTCACCCCCTCGGCGCGGCTACGCATCGATCGAGGAACAGGCCCCGTATGCGTTGCGCCTGCGCGAGTATCTCAACGAATCACTGTCCGGATGCGATGGTACCGCCACCTTGGACGGGACACACTCCGAGCCGCAGATCTTGTAGAATCCATCTCGGCGCCACAGTGGACACGCGCCGTGATCGGGGCCGTGCAGCGCCTAGATCCGCTTGGGTCAAGCAAATAGCGATGCCTACCGGGGGAAACGATGCCTGCCGAATCAGAGTTGTTGCTCATTCTCGCGCCGGATCGTTACGTTCTGCGAGCTTGCCGAAGACTCGGTATTCCACATGTCGTGGTCTACGGAGCGCGGCACCGCGACCTCGGCTTCCAGGAGATACCCGCGCCCGCCATCCCGGTCTTCTGCGAGGATCATCACAAGCCCGAGGCGATCCTCACCGCCCTGCACCGCGCCGGATTCTCCGACACACAGTTCACCGCGGTGCAGACGACCATCGAGCCCCTGCTGATCACCGCTTCGGTCCTCGGACGTGCCCTGGGCGCCAAAGTGCTCAGTCCCTCGACCGCGGTGCTGTTCCGCGACAAGTTCCTGCAGAAGCAGCGCATCGCCGACGCCGGCCTCGCCACCGCGCGCAGCGTCCTCATCGAGGACCTCTTCGCCCTCGAAGCGGACTTCACCATGCCGTTCGAACGTGCCGTGCTGAAGCCGGTGACCGGCCTGGCCACCCAGACCACGTCGGCCGTCGACGGGCTCGACGAACTGCTCGTCACCGCCCGTCGGTACCGGGAACAGCGCATCACCAGCCGCACCTTCGTGCTCGAGGAGTTCATCACCGGTGACGAGTGGACCGCCGACGGCGTCGTGTCCGATGGTGAACTGCTCTTCTACGGCCTGGGCCGCTACGAGCAGCCCTGCCTGACCACGCTGCAGGACAACGCGCCCCTGAGCATGCGCAAGTTCGACCCGCAGACCGAGAGCTGGGCCTACCGGGCGGCCGACGACATGGTGCGCGACTCCCTCGGCGCGCTCGGTCTCACGGATGGTGTCTTCCACATGGAACTGTTCCACGACCCGAGCAGCGGCCGGGTCGTCTTCAGCGAATGCGCAGCCCGCCGTGGCGGTGCGCTCACCGAGGAGGAGATCCTGGCGAAGTTCGGCGTGGACCTCGGCAAGGCGGCCGTGCAGTGCGCACTGGGCCGGAAGCCCGAACTGGACGTGCAGGTGCGCGCCGGCACCGTCGGATCGGTCTACTTCACCAGCCGCCCCGGCACGCTGGTCGATTGCCCGTCTCCCGCGGAGCTGACCGAACTGCCCGACGTGTCGTTCGCTCGTATCGAGCTTCCCATCGGCTATCGGATGGCCGGGGCCGCCGACTCCACCACCACGCGCATCGGCATGGCGATGATCACCGCTGCCGATCCCGAGTCGTTGGAGCAGCGACGGGCAGAGGTGTTGCAGTGGTTCGATGAACGACTCGTCGTCATTCCCGCCGCGACGACCAGCGCCGAGCTGCGCGACTGGCACCGCGAGGCCAGCACGACCGACGAATTCGCCGACGTCCTGTACGGCGAATGACCGGCCCGGGCCCCGCGCCGCACTCCACGAACAGCCTCGACGACTCTGCCGTCGACGCCGAAGAGAAGCCGCGATCGGACTCCTCGGCAGGCGGACGGTTCGCCCGGCTGACTCGCGTGTTCCCCTCGACGGCCGCGGGAAACCAGTTGGTTCTCGTCGCGCTGGTCGACTCCTTCGGCACCGGAGTCTTCCTCAGCGGCAGTGTCGTCTTCCTCACCTTGGTGGCCGGCCTCACGGCGGCACAGATCGGCCTCGGGCTCTCCGCCGCGGGGATCGTGGGGCTGATCACCACCGTCCCGATCGGTGTCGTCGCCGATCGGATCGGCACGCGACGAGTTCTGGTGGCCCTCCAGGTCTGGCGCGCAGCATGGTTCGTCGCCTACGCCTACACCGCGAGCTTTCCCGTCTTCGTCGTCGTCGCCTGCATGCTCGCCATGGCGGAGAAGTCGACGGGCCCGCTCAACCAGGCGGTCATCGGCGCCGCGGTCGGTGACCACGACCGCGTCCGCACCATGGCACTGGTCCGTGTGGTGCGCAATGTGGGCTTCTCCCTCGGTGCGGTCGCCGGCACCACGCTCGTGGCACTCGGCTCCCACGCCGGGTTCCGCGCCATCATCCTGACGAACGCTGCCTCGTTCCTGCTGGCCGGAATTCTGCTCGCCCGGATCCCCCTGCTCAACTCGACGGCCAGTGCTCGGCGGAACGGCGCGTGGCACAGTCTGGCGTCGCTGCGCGACGGTCGATACCTGACCCTGACCGCGCTCAACGGAATCGTCGTCATGCACATGACCCTGCTGTCCGTCGGGATCCCGCTCTGGATCGTCATGCACACCTCCGCCCCGCCACCGCTGACCGGCATTATCATTCTGGTCAACACGATCCTCGTCGTGCTCCTGCAGGTCCGCGTTTCCCGCGGATGCGACGACCTCACCGTGGCGAGCAGCCGGATGCGCTGGGCCGCAATGGCGCTCGCTGGCTGCTGTCTCCTGCTGGGACTCTCCAGCGGCACGACAACAGTCGTGGCAACCAGCCTCATCGTCGCGGCCGTCATCCTGCTCACCGGCGCGGAAATGTGGCAGGCGGCGGGCTCCTGGGGCATCTCATTCGAGCTGTCTCCCCCAGACCGGCGAGGCGAGTACCTCTCGGTCTTCAGCCTCGGCACGACCCTTCAGTCCATCATCGGCCCGGTGCTGCTCACGGCCTTCGTCGTTCCGCATGCCACCGTCGGCTGGCTGGGCCTCGGCGTCCTGTTCCTGATCACTGGCCTGATCCTGCCGTTGGTGGCGGTCTCACGCCGCCAACCGGCCTGATGATTGCCGGGGCTCGGCGCCGGGTCCCGGCAAGCGATTCGACGTCACCCGGCCGCGGTCCCCGTCGCGCAGGCGGCTGTCTCAGAGCCACGCAAGCCACGCACGAGAAGCGCGATCACCAGCGTCGCGACATCCTCCAGCGGCACGGTCGACCTCGGCCATCCGAGGAGTTGGAGGAGACCGCCTCAGGGTGTGAATGGATGAGAGACAGGAGTCCGGTGGCCATCAGCTGAGCACCTCGCAATTCTCTCCCGTGATGCACTGTTGTCTAGAGCACGACGAGTGCAAACCAGCGACGTGGACACGAGAGTGACCCTGAACCCGAAAGATCAGTAGTCTCGACACACACGCTGTGCATCCGCGGGCCCGCTGGTCAGCTCGAGTCGACAATGATCGTTGATCGCGGCGCCGTCCCCTGACCGAGCTCGTCCGTGCTTACGACGCGTTCCTCTTGTCCGATGGGGCCGACGAGGCGATTGTCTTCGCCGGCGGCCGGGCGCCGGGTCCGCTGGCGGTCGGTGGAGCGAACGTCGCGTTTGCCGCCCGCATCGTTTCCAGGACCTATTCAATGATCGGTTTGCGGGTCGGCGCGCTGATTTCCCCACCTCGGTTCCGCGGCGCGGCTTTGCACGGCACGACCGCCGGCCGAGCCCCAACCAACGCACAACCCGTCGCCGGCGAAGCGCCCCACTGCTTACCGAACCGGGGCATCGAAATCAGCGCGATCTACCGCGAACGCTTCCGTGACGCCGCGGCGGTCCTTGGCCCTTGGGCTCCGCGGGCCGCGCTGGAATCACTCGGTGGCTTCTAACCATGGCTCGACGCCCCTCCCACCGGCAGGACGAGTGAACAACTCTGCGGGGACCACCCCGACGCGGTGTTCTTACCTCCTCGGGCCAGGCCTACTCAGCCGAGGACGGCTTCTTCGGACTCGCTCTGACATCGCCGGTCGAAGATCTCCACGCCGCTCTGCCCGTGGTGCGCGCGGAGTTGGAGCGAGGCTGAGCCGCCGATGGGCGCGCCGTCTTCTCCGGCAGCTCCGCGATGGGTTCTTCATCCACGCGTGGGCCTGGCTCGACGCACCACGCCAGGTAAGGCAGACCGGACAGGAGGCTATCCCAATTTCCGTCAGCCGCGTACTGTAGGCGATCCTGCAAGCCAGTGATCATTTCGTCGTCTTCATCGATCCGATCCTGTGTCATTGTGTGACAGCCCCTTCGTCAGCTCCGGCTGGCTCTTCAGCTGTGGCTAGGCCGACCGTTCAATGAACGGCGCGATCATTCCAACTCTCCGTAATAAGCACCACTTTGCCACTTCCGGGAGATTCACTCGCGTACAGCACAAAGGCTATTCCTCTTTCCCGGATGTCGAAGGTGTGTGTGATCAAACGGGTCAGTATTCGATGCGGTGTCAGGTATTTCTCAGCCGCCGCCATCGCCGGACGCCGGGGTGGAGTCACCGATGCATGGAGGATTAAATTCCTGCGGAAGAAGTGGCGAAACGGCCAGACGTAGTCGTCACTGACGGGCACATCGAGGGCGAGGATGACCCCAACGAAACCGGTGAGGTTTACGGCGTCGGCCGGTGTGCCCGCCCGTTGCCCGACCGCTTCGACACAAGCATCGATCTTGGGACTTGACCGGATGATGTCTTCGGCCTCTCGGCCCCGGCTCGCCGCCACATCGACCCCCACTAGTGCCGGCAGGTCGCCGCGGCAAGCGGGATCGATGCCGACGATCTGGGCGGCTCCTCGGTGCCGAAGGAGGTGCGCGGCGAGCAGACCGGTCGGCCCGAGCCCGATCACCGCGACTCGTGCACCCGCGACCTCGCCAAGGCGAGACACGGCGTGCCGGACGGTCGCCAGCGGCTGGATGAGGGTCGCCCGCTCGCCCGTCAGCGAGGCGTCGACGACGCGGTGCGTGGCCTCGGGCCGAGTCAGAAGAACCTCAGCAGCTAGCCCGCGCTTGCCGACCGGCATGGCGGCAACCCGATCTCTGACGGCCAGCCGAAGCTCCTTCGCGGCTCGATCCCCCACTGGGCTGACGACTCGCCCCACACATTCGTGAATCGGATATCCCGCTTCGACATCGGACGCGATCATCTCGACGCTGGGCAGCCTCTGGGTCGTCGCCCGGTCGCTGGCTCCGGGCGTGCGGAAGTGCTGTAGGTCGCTGCCGCACATCCCCGCGACGGAGAGCCGCACCCGGATGAAATCTCCTCGCGAATTTTCAGATAGTGCGGAAACCTCGACCTCGATCAACAGGACGGGTGCCACCAAGCGAAGCGTATACATCGGTAAGCCCCCGTCCTGCCATCGCCTTGCATCAATGGGAGTCTACCGTGTCAGGGTGGCAACTCCTACCGCCCAGGATCCGCGCTGAAATCTGCGGATTGGACCTGAGGATGTCACTGACGCCGACAACGGTCGTCGCATCAAGAATGAGCCGAACCGCCGGAAGGTCCTGTTTCTTCCGCGATCAGAACAGGAGTGATGAGAAGCAGCTGGCGTTCGCGCGAAGCTTCGGCCGCCTTACGAGGGCCCACCCGATCGCCGCAGGCGATAAAAGAGCAACCTGGGATATGGAAACGCTCGGCCAGCGAATATCTCGTACGGCAACATGAACGCGCCGAACCAGACGGTGGTAACGGAATCGACAGCGGAAATCTACACGCTCGAGGCATGGCTGACGGCGGCCGGCATCCTCAACACCCGCGTGGGCACACGGCATGCGGCACGAGGCGAGGTGCGGGGTGGAGCTCCGCTCGGATGTGTGCGGTTGGTATTCGGCTCAACGGTCGGGCGAGTCGGCGTGGAAGGGTCGGTTGTCGCGTACCAGTGCCCAGAGCACGTTGATGCGGCGGCGGGCCAGAGAGATCAGTGCTTGCCGGTGTTTACCGTGAGCCACGCCCAGGCGCCGCGGACCGTGACGTCGCCGGGCCCGATCCCGGGGAGCGTCAGGTCGTGCTCGAGCTAGATCTAGCGGTCGATGTAACCCGCTGCGTGGCCGGAGCCCCGCCGTTCTCCTCCCGGAGGCACCGCCGGGCCATGTCGCGCGACACGACCCGGCGGCGCGCCCGTCAGGCGGCGAGTACCCGCTGGTGGATGGCGGTGACGGCGGCGCGGGCCGACAGGAACGCGCCGTGCTGCCAGGCGACGGCTTGGGTGAGCCAGTCCCCGGCGAAGTACACGCGGCCGGCCGGCTTCAGCAGCAGATCGTAGGAGTTCTGGTCCTCCGCAAAGGCCCACGCGCCCTCGAGGTGCGGCATGCGGTTCCAGGCCACCGAGAAGGCACTGGCCAGCTCGGACCGGTACTTCTCGCCGTGGATCTTCACGCCCTGCTCGACGGCCCGGGCGGTCCGGGCGGCGGGAGCGAGAGCGCCGTACGCCTCAGCCTGTTCCCCGAAGTGGTAGTAGCCGACCACGACGCCGCGACGGGCGTGGAAGTCGTACGACGGGTACCAGATCTGGGTGATGTCGAGGTCGGTCTGCGTGATGCCGCCATAGATCCGCAGGTCGTTCTCCCACCAGCGGCTCCGGTACTCCAGCCCCATCTTGCCGGCCGCGCCCGGGTAGAACCCGGACGACAGCGCGGCGGTCACGTTCGCGCCGAGGTTGTGCGGCACCTTGGCCATCACGTGCGGTGGCAGTGTGGCGATGCAGAAGTCGGCGGTGATCGCCTGATCGCGGCCGCCCTGCCGGAACGTGACGGTGACGTCCGACGCGCGGCGGGTCACGCCGAGCACCTGGGCGCCGAGCCGGATCCGCCGCCGTCCGACGGCGGTGGTGAGGGCCGCCGGGATGCGGTCCATGCCGCCCACCGGCTGGAACATCATCATGGCCTGGTCGTAGCCGAACTCGCCGCTGAAGTAGCGGCCGACGTTGCTGGCGAACACGTCCGACAGGCTCGGCGGTCCGGGCAGCGGAGTGCCTTCGTCGTTGCCCGCGCCGGGATATCGCGAGAAGCCGCGCCGGGTAGAGCCGGTGTAGTCATGGGCCTCGCCGATGTCGCCGAAGTCCTCCAGGAAGGCCAGCAGCCGTCCCTTGTCATCAGCGGTCAGGGTGCCGTCGAGGGCGCCCTGGTCGGTGGCTTTGGCGAGCAGTTCGGACACGTAGCCGTACACGTCCGCCTTGGCCGTCCGGAACCGGATCGGCGCGCTGCCGTCGTTGTGGATCAGCGCGTCGGCGTTGGCGTTGACGAACGGCTGGATCGGCACGCCGAGCTCACGGCAGTAGTCGAGGGTGACCATCCACTGGGCGATGCGGGCCGGACCGGCGTTCAGATAGGTGCCGGAAGAGAAGGAGGACCGCTGGGTGTGCCCGTCGAGGTCGGTCTCGGCGCTGCCGCCGCGGATCGTGAGGTTGCGGCCACCGGTGACGGCCCGTGCCTCCAGCACGGTGCAGTCGTACCCGGCCTTGCCGAGTTCGTAGGCGGCGGTGAGGCCGGCGATGCCGCCGCCGAGGATGACGACCTTGCGGGTGGCCCGTCCGGTCAGGTGGAAGTCGGACTGTCGTGGTGCCCGGAACGACGGCGTGGCAGCACGGACGGGGGCGAGCCCCAGAGTTCCCATGGTTGCGAAGAGCGCCCCCGCCCCGCCGCTGATGCCCACTGATTGAAGGAATCGACGCCGGGTGACATCTTCATCATGCATCGCCCGAGTCTTACCACATAGGACGGACATCGGAAGCCGTGATGCGTCATCAGCGAGACGGGTCGATCAGGGTGATTCCGGCAATCGTCGCGGTGTCAAACACCGGCAGCACCCGGCGGCCTCGGCGAGACCGACGGTTCCCTCGATCGGCCGGTGCGGCTGCCGGGCGCTGCGCTCGATGAGAGCCATCTTCCGCCGACGTTCAAGGACTCTGCGGTGGCGGCCATCGCGACTGCGGACGTTGCTTCACAATCGACCAGGGGTCGTCCACCGACTCCCACGGGTTAAACAACAAGCTAAGAATTTGTCCGCGCTGACCCGCCTGGGCGTTCGACCAGCCAGCGCCCACCCGGCCGGCATCGGCCGACCACCGTAGGATCGCCAAGGAGCCGACGCCTACCCGCCAGCGGCGGTTGCGGTCGCGCTGACCGATGGAATCCTCCAGGAGAATTAAGTACGTGGGTTTCCGCCGAACCGTTCGAGGGAAGCACGAAATCGGCGAGCTTACCGACGCCAAAACACGACGGGTTGGGCTGGTGTCATGGAGTACAAAGCACTCAACGTGCCGTTGCACTATGTCGAACACGGCGACGGTACCCCGGTCCTGGTGCTGCACGGCGCGAACGTGGATCATCGGGAGGTGGCGGGTGCCCTGGAACCGGTATTCGCCGGCACGAAGGGTTATCGACGCGTCTACCCGGATCTGCCGGGCATGGGACACACGCCCGCGCCGGACACGCTCAACAGCGGCGACGACGTTCTCGACCTCCTGCTTGCGTTCGTCGACGGCGTGATCGGCGATGAGCCGTTCCTGGTCGCCGGCCATTCCGCCGGCGCCTACTACGCCCGGGCCATCGCCGGCCGGCGCCCGAAGCAGGCGACCGGGCTCGCGCTGATCTGCCCACTCGACGAGAACGTGCGGGAGGTGCCCGCGCACCAGGTGCTGCACGCCTCGATCGATCCGGGCAAGTCGCTCGACCCGCACGCGGAGAGCACGTACCGCGACTACTTTGTCGTGCAGACCAAGGAGACGCTGGAGCGATTCCGGAAATACGTGGCGCCCTCCGCCGACCTGACCGACGAGGCCGGCCTCGCGCGCATCGGCGCGAACTGGCAGTTCAACGCCAGCCCCGAGAAGGGCCCGAAGTATCACCGCCCCAGCCTCATCGTCACCGGGCGCCAGGACTCCATGGTGGGGTACGCCGGCGACTGGGACCTGCTCGAGCACTACCCGCGGGCCACCTTCGCCGTGCTCGACCGCGCCGGCCACGCGTTGCCGCACGAGCAACCCGACCTCCTCAAGGCGCTGATCACCGAATGGCTCGACCGCGTACGCGAACACGACTCCAAGTAGGCCCGTCGACTACCCACGACTCCGAGCCGAGTCCCAGGTCCAGCTCCCGACGCGGCGCGCTCCCTGCAGGCTCGCCCAGGACGTGAGCTCTCCACGCAGTGCGGGCAGGCGTTGCCGAGCGAGACCGCCGTGCCGACGGCCTCCTTGGTCGTTCGGTCGACCCGGCCCGTGCCGAGGAGCGTTTCGCGCAGCATCAGCCAGGCGGCGACGAGGACGCCGGGCGCCGGCGCGTGCTGCGGCGCGAGCCTGCCGAAGTCTCGCTCGACCTGGTGGTAGACCCGGGCAACGAGACCGGTGTCGGCGCCGGGTCTGACCGGCGCGATGTGCCGGATCTGGGCCAACGAACTGCGTCGTGCGGCCCCGAGGAACACGCTGGCCATGGCCTGCTCCCAGTCAGTCGAAATCACGGACGACGCCGGATCCACGCCCCCCAGTGCGCGACCGCGGCGACCGTTTCGGTCCGGCCAATTATTGCGTCGCGAAGCGGCCATCAAAAGGATTGATCGGCGTCGCCGTCAGGGGTAGCCAGGTGGCTACCCCGGGCCCTGGCCACCTTTGGGGGCCGGGCGGATCTGTCGATGCGCCCGGGAATTGACCAGTCTGAGGATAACCGGCATAAAGCATCGAAGCTGACATCTGTGGAGTCGTTATGCAGGCGGTCGAGCAAGCGGTCGAGCGATCAGTGGAACACGTCATCGAGTCCATTCACGAGAATTACGGTGAGTAACTCTGCATCGATGACGTGGCCCGCACGGCAAGATACAGCAAGTTCCATTTCACCAGGATCTTTCCGCGGGCACCGGGCTCACCCCCCGGCCGATTTCTCTCCGCGGTACGGCTGCGGAAGGCCAAACAGCTACTCACCTCGACCTCGCTGACGGTCACCGACATCAGCAACATGGTCGGCTACACCAGACGTCGGCACCTTCAGCTCCGCTTCGCCTACAGCCCGGGGCGTGCCGCCGCGCACCTACCGGCGGCTGGGCGGTCGCCGGCCCTGGCGGGCCTTCGCGAACGTTCGCAGCGGTGGTGGCCGTCGAGCCGCCGCACCGACGCGGTCGACCGTACGCGGCAACATCTCGTTCACCGATGCGGTCTGCGCGGGTCGCCTCTTTCTCGGACTCTTCCCGGGCAAGATACCCCAGGGCGAGCCGGTGCGATGCACCGACGTCCAACAGGCCGGGCCGTAGGTGCTCGACGACGTGCCGCCCGGCACGTGGCACGCGGTTGCCTGCTGCCCACAGGACTATTACAACGCTAAATCGAGTCAGGTCTCCGGTAACGGCGATAGATCGTTTCGCATGGCTCGTTGCCGCCCCACGAGTAGGTGGGTGGGAAGCATCCCAGTCCGCCGTAAACACATAGTCGGAAAAACTTTCGGCACACGGTTGCAGCGACGGCTCGGGGTCGTCAGGATCGATATCTCCATCGCACCGCCGCCCGCCCAGCCCGGCTGCTCTCACAGATTTCCCACAGGCCCCGGCCGGCGATGTGACCGACCCACATAACTGCAGCCAGGGCATTATCCGGTCGGATTGATAGGATTTGAACCTGCCCTTCGGCCGGGCCTCTCCGGCGGCATACTCCTCGCCCAACGTCAGCCGGCTCCGCCACCCGAACGGATGCCGTTATGTCCCCCCAAAGAAGGGTCGCGAGACTTTTACTCGCCGCATTTCCGCATTCTTCAGCGAACCGGGCAACCGCGGGGCCACAGTTGTGGGCGCGCCGAGTTCCCACCTGCGCCGCCGGACAGCATTGGTCGGCGAATCAACCGGCAGACGAGAGAGCGCACTGAATGAGTTCGGTTACCACAGAAGTGGTGCAGCGGGAAACGGGTACGCCCCGGCTGCAGGATCTGGTATCGCCGCTGGGCGGCCTCATCAATCACGTGATTCAACTGCCGGTCGAGCCGTCGAGCCCGCCGCTCGCGGTATTCTCGGCCGACCTCGGCGACGCGTCGACGGCGCTGCCCTACCTGTGCGGCCCGGACTGCCTCGGCGGCCTTGACGGCACCGGCACCGGGGTGGACGCCGAGCGGTCGAGGATCGTCGCGACCGCCGAGGCGCTGGAACGGTACGCGAACTGCGTGTACGACGAAAGCCAGTTCCGCAGGGCGACCGCCGACGAACTCGGTGCCGAGGCGCTCGATCTCAACACCGTGCCGCGCTGCTCGCCGACCGAACTCGCGGACCCCGGCTGCCAGATCTCCGCGCCCGACACCTCGGTGCCGATGCGCTGGATTCGCGGCCTGAACCTGCGTACCGGCGAGCCGAGCTGGGTGCCCGCGGTGATGGTGTACATGCACTTTCCCGTGCACGGCGCGGAACGCATCACCAATCCGATCTCCACCGGGTCGGCGACGCACCCGGACCCGGCCGTGGCGGTGTGCGGCGCGCTGTGCGAGGTGATCGAGCGCGACGCCATCAGCCTCACCTGGCTGCAGCAGCTCGCGCTGCCGCGGATCGAGCTCGACACGGTCGGCCCGCAGCTGCAGCAGTACCTCGACGTGTGCGCCGATCGCGACATGACGATCCAGTTCTTCGACGCCACCACCGACGTGGGCATCCCCACCGTGTACGCCGTCTCGACCGCGCCGGACCACGCCACCTGCCGCACGGTGGTCACCTGCGCGACCAGCCTCGACCCGCAGACCGCGGTCGCGAAGGCGATCTGCGAGACGGTGTCGGTACGGGTCGCGCTGCACGACGCCAAGCCGCCGAGCCAGGACGTGCAGACGTTCACCGGGGTGTCCGACGGCGCGGCCTACATGTGCGGGCCGGAGCGAGCGGAGGCGTTCGACTTCCTGCTGAACTCCCCCGCGCGCCGCAGGCTGTCGGAGCTGCCGACGCTGTCCACCGGCGACCCGATCGCCGACCTGCGCCTGGTGAGCTCGCGGCTCACCGAGTGCGGCATGGAGGCGTACATCGTCGACCTGACCGCCGACGAGGCGCTGCGGGCCGGGATGACCGTGGTGCGAGCCGTCGTACCCGGGCTGCAGCCGCTGAGCTTCCACTACCGCGCCCGCTTCCTCGGCCACCCCCGGCTCTACCAGGCGCCGGCCCGGATGGGCTACCCCACCCGTCCCGAGGCCGAGCTCAATGCCTGGCCGCAGCCGTTCGCCTGATGTCAGGAGCCAGCATGTACCACCTGATCGTCACCCCCGTCGGGCCTTTCGGATACGCGGTCGCCGAGCGCCTCCGCGACCTGTGCCACGACGTCGAGGTCGCCAACACCGGACCCTCCGGCACGGTGCCGCCGCGGGTACCGGATCCGGAACAGCCGTCGGGTCACCGACTGAACCTGCTCGTGTCCTGGCGGCGGGTGCCGCGGATGGAGCGCGAGTTCGACGACGAGTCGTTCCGGACGGGCCAGCCGTGGCTGCCGGTCGTCATGGACCATCCGGTGCTCGAGATCGGCCCGGTGGTGGTGCCGGGCGCCGGCGCCTGCCACGGCTGCTACCGCGGCCGGCTCGCACAGCACGACCCGTCCCGGGCGATCCGCAAGACCGTCGACGACCACTACGACCAGGACCCGTTCGAGGGTCCGGCCGGGTACCTGCCGTCGACCGCCCTGTTCGCCGCCGCCGCGGCGGCCGAGGTGGTCGACCGGCTGCGGGCGGCGCCGGAGCACGAGGCCGGCCGGGTACGCCAGATCGACGTGCCGACCCAGCAGCTGCACACCGGCCGGGTGGTCGGCGTGCACGGCTGCCCGCGGTGCGGCCTGGGCCGGGACGAGACCACCCGCTCGTACGAGCGCCTGCCCGCCCTGCTGAGTGGAGTGTGGAAATGATCGGGACCGAGGAGACCACCCGGCACGAGGGGCGGCTGTCCGCCGCGACCATGGCGTACGCCGTCGCCGCGGACCCGCAGTTCCGGGTGCCGGAGCTGCCCTGCCTGGTACCCGGCCTGGTGAACGTCCCGCTGGACGACGGCCTGGCGTTCGTCGGCAGCGGCAACCGGCAGTCGAGCCTGCGCGGGCGGACCGCCACCTCGCTGATACCGCG
Source organism: Actinoplanes sp. NPDC026623 (assembly GCF_040638275.1). Taxonomy (NCBI): domain Bacteria; kingdom Bacillati; phylum Actinomycetota; class Actinomycetes; order Micromonosporales; family Micromonosporaceae; genus Actinoplanes; species Actinoplanes sp. NPDC026623. The sequence continues at coordinate 47,891 of NZ_JBEZXZ010000040.1, forward strand.
GCTGCTGCCGGCGCTCGACGGCACCCGTACCGTCGCGGAGCTGGCCGCGCTGCACCCCGACGTCACCGAGGCCACCGTGCGCGCCTGCGTGTCTCTGCTGTACGTCAGCGGGCTCCTGCAGGACGGCCCGGCCGGCGCCGAGGTCGGGCTGATCCCGCACGAGGTCACCGACTACCTGGGCCGGAACCTGGACACGACCCGGGTCAACCGCAACCGGAACGAGGCGTGCGAGCGGCTGGCCCAGGCCCGGGTGCTGATCACCGGGCCCGAGGCGCTCACCGGCAGGCTGCGCGCCGAGCTGACGGCGTCGGGCGTCGACGCGCTGGAGTGGGACGGCCCGGAGCTGAGCGTCGGCGTCGGCGACCTCGTGGTCGCCGTCGACGACGGAAACTCCGCCGAGGCGCTCGCGGAGCTCGACGAGATCTGCCGCCGGGCCGGGATCAGCTGGCTGCGCACCGCGGCCGGGGAGCGCACGGTCGAGGTCGGACCGCTGTTCAACGCCCGGCACACCTGCTGCCACGGTTGCTTCGCCGAGGGCTGGTCCGGGCCGTCCGGCACGCCGTCGCCGCTGCGCGTCTCCACCTGGGCGGCGCTGGTCGCCACCGAGGTGGTGCACCTGCTGTCCCGGGTCGGCCTGACCCCGGCGCTGTCCGGCAGCACCGTCTTCGACCTCACCGACTGGACGCAGTCGACCGCCGGCGCGTACCGCCGGCCCGGCTGCCCGCGGTGCCTGCCCACCGGCCTGCCCGCCCAGGCGGACGGCCCCGCCGTCGCCCACGTGTACGAGCAGGCGGTGGCGTTCCCGCCGCGCGAATGGCTCAATCCCAAGGACCACCAGGCGCACTACCGGCCGGCGAACGCGGCACTTCAGCGCTACAACAAGGAGTACCGGGCCGCCCCGCGCATCGCGCTGAACGGCGGGCGTCCGGGAACCGCGCCCGGCGTGACCCGCACGGACCTGTCCGCGCTGCTGCTGCGGACCGCCGGGCTGCGCGACAGCGGGCCGACGGCCGTACCCGGTCAGGTCAGCCGGTGGTCGCCGACCGGCGGGAACCTGGGCTCGGTGCAGGCGTACCTGCTCGCGCTCGACGTGGACGGGGTCGCACCCGGCTGGTACTTCTACCAGCGCGGCGACCACAGCCTGGCGCGGATCCGCGCGCTGCCCACCGCGGACGGCGCGGCCGAGGCGGTCTGCCCGGTCCTCGCGCGGCAGCGCCCGGCGGCCCTGATCGTCCTCACCGGGGCGCTCGGCCTGGTGGCGGCGAAGTACCACGACTTCGCCTATCGGATCCTCTGCCTCGACGCCGGAGTGGCGCTCGCCCAGATGGCCGCCGTCGCCGGCGAGTACGGCCTGACCGCGCGGTTCGCCGACCGCTGGGACGACCTGGCGCTCAACGCCGCGCTGCGCCTGCAGGACAGCGCCGAACCGGTGACCGCGGTGGCCGCACTCAACCGGAGGAACGACGATGACCCCCGACACTGAAACGCTAGCGCCGCCCACCGGCGAGGACCGGCTCCAGCTTCTCCAGCGGCTGCTGACCGACACGCGACTCGACGCCGACGCGGCCGGCAGGCCGGCGACCCCGGTCCCCGCGGAACTGCGCCGGGCCCCCGAGGGCGGGCCGCTGACCGCGCTGCCGGCGCCGGCGTCGCCGCGCTCCGGCCTGGACGAGGTGCTGCTGGAGCGCACCGCCGTCCGCGACTACGCGGGCACCAGCCTGGCCGGCGCCGACCTGTCCGCCATCCTCGCCTCCGCCGACCGGATGGACGCCGAGGGCTGGCCCGGGGAGCGGGCCGCCGGCGTCGACCTGGAGCTGTACTGCGCGGCCTGGCGGGTCACCGGCGTCGACACCGGGCTGTACCGGTATCTGCCCCAGAAGTCGGCGCTGTGCCGGGTCTCAAGCCTCCCGGACGGCCCGCAGGCGGAGGAACTCGTCATGCAGCGGGAGTTCGCGACCGCCGCCGCACTGCTCGTCATCACCGGAAACCTGGCCGCCGCGCTCGCCCGGCACGGCAGCCACGGCCACCGGCTGCTACTGACCCGGGCCGGCGCCGCCGGGCACGCCGCGTGGCTTACCGCGCTGCGGCTCGACCTCGTCGGCACCGTATTCGCCGGCCTGCTGCCGCACGTCCTCCGGGAACGCGCGGACGCCGACGGATACCACCGGGCCGCGCTGTTCGCGTTCGCCGCCGGGAGCCCGGCGCGAACGTGACGGCACAGCACCGGTACCCAATCTGGGGTCCGCGCTCGCGACGCGCCGGACCTCGGCCGGCGGCACATCGGCCGACCGGAACTGCATGGACACGACACATCGAAGGAGCTGAGTCGCATGCAAAGTGAACTGACCGGGCCCAAGGTCATAGAGGAACTGGACCTGTGGCTGGAGGACGACCTGACAGCCGAACAGCTGCCGACCGTCGTCAGCGCATCGCTGCTGGGTAGTGGCGGCTGCGGCGGATGCGGCGGCTGCGGCGGCTGCGGCCACGGATGCGGCGGCTGCGGCGGCCACGGTTGCCACGGCTGCCGCGGTTGCCACGGCTGCCACGGCCACGGCTGCCGCGGATGTCGCGGCTGCGGCGGCGGCTGCGGCGGCTGCGGTGGCGGCGGCTGCGGTGGCTGCGGTGGCGGCGGCGGCTGCGGCGGCTGCAAGTAGGTCTGATTCTCGGCCGGGGGCGTGCCCACACGGGTGCGCCCCCGGTCGGCCGTATCACCAAAAGACGGAGGTGCCGATGTCCACGGAATCCACGACGGCCGCCGTGCCCGACTGGCTCGACCGGCCTGTGGAGCTGGCGCCGCAGGTCACCCTCGTCGACGGCGCGGACGGCCATGCCATGCTGTTCAACGCTGAGACCGGCACGTACGTGCGGCTGAGCCGGACCGGGGCGCGCGTGGTGCCGCTGCTCGACGGCACCCGCACCGGAACGGTGCTGCTGGACGCCGCCAGGCGCTCACGCGGACCCGACGGCGTACGCGACCGCACGCCGGACCTGCTGTCCTTCCTCACCGACCTGAGGGCGGCCGGGGTCCTGTCGGAGCCGCCCGAGCCGCTGACCGGCCGCCAGCTGTTCTTCGCCCGGTTCATCCGGCTCACCCCGCGCATCCGGATCCCGACCCGGCATCTGAACGCGATGCTCCGCCTGCCGGCGGCGGTGCTCGCCCGTTTCCCCCGGACCGCCACCGCCATCGGGGTGCTGGCCGGCACCGCAGCCGCGATCGCCATCGTGCTGGCGATGACCCTGCCGGCCCCCTTCGTCTACACCGGTCCGCCGTGGCTGCTGATCGTCGCGGTCCTGCTGGTGCAGGCCACCGTGCACGAGATGGGTCACGCCACGGTGTGCCAGGCGCTGGGCGTGCCCGTACGCGAGGCCGGCGTGAAGCTGTTCTGCCTGCTCATCCCGCTCACCTACGTCGACCGCACGGACGCGTACCGGGTCCGGTCGCGGTCCGCGCGCGGCGCCGTCGCGCTCGTCGGCCCGCTGATCGACCTGACCGCCGCGGGGCTGTCCGCCCTGCTGATCGTGCTGTACCCGGTGGAGTGCGGCCCGCTGCGCTGGCTGCTCGGCATGCAGATGTTCCTCATCTTCAACAACCTCAATCCGCTGCTGCCCGTCAGCGACGGGCACCACGCGATGGAGGCGGCCCTCGGCGAGCTGAACCTGCGGCACCGCGCGTTCACCTACCTGGGGCACGTGCTGTTCCGCATCCCGCTGTCGGCGGCGCACCAGTCGGTGTCGGCGGCCCGGCGCCGCATCTACCTGACCTTCGGGGTCGTCAGCGGCGGCTACCTGGCCGTCATGCTCACGCTGATCGCCATGAACTACTACCGGCTCTTCGTCCAGGCCACCTCCTGACTCGGCCGCCGGTCCCGTCACCGTCCTCCGGTACCCACATGCCTGGCGACCGGCCGGCGTACACCGCACCGCAGAGCGGGAGCGGCTCATCGAACGGCTGACGCTTCGCCATCAGGGTCGACGCAAGGACGAGCAGCCGGCGTTCGCCGGCTGCT
>NZ_JBEZXZ010000041.1:0-51013 GCF_040638275.1 Actinoplanes sp. NPDC026623
GTGCTCTGCCGGCTCACCGCGGCGACGAAGAGCGCCGGTGCGATCCAGCAGGCGAGCGCCAGCAGGCGGATCCGCCACTGCGAGACCCGCTGGTCGGCGCGGTGCAGGAGCTGGAGACCGTACGCGCGGAGGCCGAGTCGGTGCTCGCGGGCATCGAGGGCGCGCCGCCGATCCGGATCGGCACGATGATCGAGGTGCCGCGGGCCGCGCTCACCGCCGGGCAGATCGCCGAGGCGGCCGAGTTCTTCTCCTTCGGCACCAACGACCTGACCCAGATGACCTGGGGATTCTCCCGCGACGACGTCGAGGGTGCGTTCTTCGGCCGCTACCTCGGCCTGGGCATCTTCGCGACGTCACCGTTCGAGACGATCGACGCGGACGGGGTGGGCGAGCTGGTCCGCATCGCCGTCGAGCGCGGCCGGGCCGCCCGGCCCGGCCTGACCGTCGGCGTCTGCGGCGAGCACGGCGGCGACCCGGCCTCGGTGCGCTTCTTCCACGACGCCGGGCTCGACTACGTGTCCTGCTCCCCGTTCCGGGTGCCGATCGCCCGCCTCGAGGCCGGCCGCGCCGCGACCGCCGCCACATCCACCTCCGACAGCCGATAGGAGACCGGCCATGACCACGACGCTCGACGACCGGCGCGACCTCATCCCGGTGCGCGCCGGGGAACGCGAGATCGGGGCATACGCGGTGGGACCGGAGAAGACGGTCTTCGTCCCGGCGGTGGACGTGACCACCCTCGTGCTCGCGTCGATGGTGACCGCCGCCGTGACGGCGACGGCCGTTGCGATCGGCATCGCCGCACGACGCCAGCCCGCCGTCGGTAGGGTGACCATGGGGCCTGGCGGCTGGCTGAGCGTGAAGCGGAGCTCCCCGCCGGCGTTACGGGCGGTCACCACGACCGACCGGCCGTGGTGGGCGCGCGTGTTGCGTGCCCACCGGCTGGTCGTCCAGCACTGAGAACAGCGCCGGCGTGGCGCGTGGCCGCGCGGCAGTCCCGCGCGAGGCGGACCTTCGGCCCTATCTGCGGTCGCCTCCCGAGACGAGTCTCGATGCTGAGGAAAACGCCAAGGAGGAACATCATGCGTGCAGCCGTGGTCACCGGTTTCGACAAGCCGCTGGAGATCAAAGAGTTGCCCATACCCGAGCCGGGCGCGGGTCAGATCCGGGTGCGGATCGAGGCCAGCGGTCTGTGCCACACCGACATCCACGCAGCCCGCGGCGACTGGCCGGTCAAGCCGCAGCCGCCGTTCATTCCCGGTCACGAGGGCGTCGGCATCGTCGAGAAGCTCGGCCCGGGCGCCACCGGGCACAGCGTCGGCGACCGGGTCGCGATCCCGTGGCTCGGATACGCCTGCGGCACCTGTGAATACTGCGTCACCGGCTGGGAGACGCTCTGCGAGGCCCAGCTCAACACCGGCTACGCCATCGACGGTGGCCACGCCGAGTTCGCCGTGGCGGACGCCCGCTACGTGGTCCGGGTGCCTGACGGCATCGACCCCGCCGAGGCCGCCCCGCTGACCTGTGCGGGTGTGACCACGTACAAGGCGGTCAAGGTCGGCGGCGTGACGCCGGGCGACCGGGTCGCGATCTTCGGCATCGGCGGGCTGGGGCACCTCGCCCAGCAATACGCTCAGATCTTCGGCGGCGAGACGATCGCGGTCGACGTGACCGAGGAGAAGCTGGCCCTGGCCAAGCGGCTCGGCGCGGCGCATGTCGTCAATGCGGCCACCACGGACCCGGTCGCGGCCATCGAGGCACTCGGCGGCGCCGACGTCGCGGTGGTGCTCGCCGCAGACCCGCGCGTCATCGAGCAGGCGCACGCCTCGTTGCGGCGCGGCGGCCGGCTCATCCTGGTGTCACTGCCCAAGGACAACTCGATGGCGCTGCCGATCTTCCAGACCGTCCTCAAGGGCATCAGCGTGATCGGTTCGATCGTGGGTACCCGGGCCGACCTCGCCGAGGTGTTCCGGCTGCACTGCGCCGGACGTACCAAGGTCCTCTACGAGCCGCGCTCTCTCGACGAGATCAACACCTCGATCGAGGATGTGCTCGCCAGCCGGGTCCCGGCCCGCCTGGTGCTGATTCCCTGACGGTCTTCTTTCTGGGCCGACGACGTCTTGTCGCGCCCGCACCGTAGGTCCCGGAAGGCCCAGCCTTGCGGGACCTACGGCTCTGATCGGACCGGTGCGCGGCGACGAGGATTGAGAACGACGAAGGAGGGTCCATGACCGGGGAACGCAAGGACGCCTGGCGAGGCTTCACGGGTACGACGTGGCAGCAGGCCATCGACGTCGGCGCCTTCATCCACGACAACGTCGAGCCCTACCTCGGCGGCGCCGGGTTTCTGACCGGGCCGACCGACCGCACCACGCGGATCTGGCAGCAACTGACCCGGATGTTTCCGGAGGAGCGCCGGCGCGGGATCTACGACGTGGACGCGCACACGCCCTCGTCGATCACCTCGCACGCGCCCGGCTACATCGACCGCGACCACGAGCTGATCGTCGGGCTGCAGACCAGCGCGCCGCTGCGCCGCGCGATCATGCCCGCCGGCGGCCTGCGGATGGTCCAGGCCGGGCTGGCCGCGTACGGCTACAGCCTCGACCCGACGGTTCGGACGATCTTCAGCCAGTACCGCAAGACCCACAACGACGGGGTGTTCGACGCGTACCCGGCGGACGTGAAGGCCGCCCGGCGCTCGCACATCATCACCGGGCTGCCGGACGCGTACGGCCGCGGGCGGATCATCGGCGACTATCGCCGGGTCGCGCTCTACGGCGTGGACCGGCTCATCGCCGAGCGCCGCGACCGCAAGGCCAGCCTGGACGCCGAGCTGTCGTCCGAGGCCGTCATCCGCGATCGGGAGGAACTCGCCGAGCAGATCCGCGCCCTCGAGGACCTCCGGTTCATGGCCGACCGCTACGGCTACGACATCTCCTCGCCGGCGAGCACCGCGCGCGAGGCGATCCAGTGGCTCTACTTCGCCTACCTCGGCGCGACCAAGGAGCAGAACGGCGCGGCCATGTCGCTCGGCCGCACGTCCTCCTTCGTCGACGTCTACCTGCGGCGCGACCTCGCCGAGGGCACCCTCACCGAGCAGCAGGCCCAGGAGCTGATCGACGACTTCGTCATCAAGCTGCGGATCATCCGGTTCCTGCGCACCCCCGAGTACGACCAGTTGTTCTCCGGCGACCCGACCTGGGTCACCGAGTCGATCGGCGGGATCGGCGCGGACGGACGGCCGCTCGTCACCCGGACCAGCTTCCGGTACCTGCAGACCCTCTACAACCTCGGCCCGGCCCCCGAGCCGAACCTGACCGTGCTCTGGTCCCCGCGGCTGCCCGAGGGCTTCAAGCGGTTCTGCGCCCAGGTCTCGATGGACACCAGCGCCATCCAGTACGAGAACGACGACCTGATCCGGCCCGCGTACAGCGACGACACCGCGATCGCCTGCTGCGTCTCGGCCATGCGGGTCGGCAAGGACATGCAGTTCTTCGGCGCCCGCGCCAACCTGGCCAAGGCCCTGCTGTACGCGATCAACGGCGGCCGCGACGAGCTGACCGGCGAGCAGGTGGCACCGGCCACCGCGCCGGTCGCCGACGACGTGCTGGACTACGACACGGTGTTCGCCGCCTTCGACCGCACCCTGGACTGGCTGGCCGAGACCTACGTCGACGCGCTCAACGTCATCCACTACATGCACGACCGGTACGCCTACGAGCGGCTCGAGATGGCCCTGCACGACTACCCGGTGCACCGCTTCCTCGCCACCGGCGTCGCCGGCCTGTCCGTCGCCGCCGACAGCCTCGCGGCCATCAGGTACGCCCAGGTGAAGGTGCTGCGCGACGCCGAAGGGCTGGCGGTCGACTACACCGTCGACGGCGACTTCCCCGCCTTCGGCAACAACGACGACCGCGCCGACGCCATCGCCGTCGACCTCGTCGAACGGTTCATGGCCAAGATCCGCCGGCAGCCGTCCTACCGGAACGCCGAGCCGAGCCTGTCCGTGCTGACCATCACCTCGAACGTGGTGTACGGCAGGAACACCGGCAACACCCCGGACGGCCGGCGGGCCGGCGAGCCGTTCGCGCCGGGCGCCAACCCGATGAACGGCCGGGACCGGCACGGCCTGGTCGCCGCGGCCCTGTCGGTGGCGAAGCTGCCGTACCGCTGCGCCCGCGACGGCATCTCGCTGACCACCACCGTCACGCCCGACGGGCTCGGGCACTCGCGCGACGAGCGGATCGGCAACCTGGTCGGCGTGCTCGACGGCTACACCGACGCCGGCGGCTTCCACCTCAACGTCAACGTCCTCGACCGGGCGACCCTCGAGGACGCCATGGCCCACCCCGAGAAGTACCCCCAGCTGACCATCCGGGTCTCCGGCTACGCGGTCAACTTCGTCAACCTCACCGCCGAGCAGCAGCGCGACGTCGTCTCGCGGACCTTCCACGGTGCGCTGTGACCACCGGACGCCTGCACTCGTTCGACATCTCCACGGGTGTCGACGGGCCGGGGACGCGCTTCGTGGCGTTCCTGGCCGGCTGCCCGCTGCGCTGCCAGTACTGCCACAGCCCGGACACCTGGTACCGCCGCAGCGGACGGCCCACCACCGTCGACGACCTGATGACCGAGATCCGCCGCTACGAACGGTTCATCAAGGTCGCCGGCGGCGGGGTCACGCTCAGCGGCGGCGAACCCCTGCAACAGCCGGACTTCGTCCGTGAGGTGTTCGCCCGGTGCAGGCAACTGAAGCTGCACACCGCGCTGGACACCAGCGGCTTCCTCGGCGACAGGGCCGACGACGAACTCCTCGACGCGACCGACCTGGTGCTGCTGGACATCAAGTCCGGCGACCCCGCCACCTACCGGCAGGTCACCAGGACGGGGAGGCTGGCACCGACGGTGCGCTTCGCCCGCCGGCTCGCCGAGCGGGGCACGCCGATGTGGATCCGATTCGTCCTCGTCCCCGGCCTGACCGACGACCCGGCGAACGTGGCCGCGGTCGCCGGCATCGTGGCGGAGCTGCCGAGCGTGCAGCGCGTCGAGGTGCTGCCGTTCCACCGCCTCGGCGCCGCGAAGTACGCCGCGATGGGCCTGACGTTCCCGCTCGCCGACACGGCAGCGCCCGGCCCAGGCCTGCTGGACCGGGTCCGCGGTCAGTTCCGCGACCGCGGGCTCGTCGTCTGCTGATTCGCCTCAGCGCGGGTGTTCTCCGAGCAGGCGGGTGGCCAGGACCGCGGCCTGGGTGCGCCGTTCCAGGCCGAGCTTGGCGAGCAGGCTGGAGACGTAGTTCTTGACCGTCTTCTCCGCTAGGAACATCCGGGCCGCGATCTCGCGGTTGGTCAGCCCCTCGGCGACGTACTCGAGGATCTTGCGTTCCTGGTCGGTCAGGCCGGCCAGCTCGCGGGGCTGCTCCACGCCGTTGCGGATGCGTTCCAGCACCCGCTGGGTGACCGCCGGGTCGAGCAGCGACTGTCCGCCCGCGACCCGGCGGACCGCGTCGACCAGGTCGGTGCCGCGGATCTGCTTGAGCACGTAGCCCGAGGCGCCCGCCATGATGGCGGCGAAGAGCGCCTCGTCGTCCTCGTACGAGGTCAGGATCAGGCCCTTGATCGACGAGTCGACGGCGCGCACGTCCCGGCAGACGTCGATGCCGTTGCCGTCCGGAAGCCGGGCGTCGAGGACGGCCACGTCGGGGCGCAGGGCGGGAATCCGGCGGGTCGCCTCCTGCGCCGAGCCGGACTCACCGACGATCTCGATGTCCCCGGCTGCCTGCAACAGGTCGATGAGGCCACGGCGGACGACTTCGTGGTCGTCGAGAAGAAAGACTCGGATCATGCCCTCTTCCTACCTCCCGGCAGGACCACGACCAAGGGCCGAAGGTCCCGCGCTCAGGAATTTGTCAGGATCGGTGGCTGAGCACGCCTCAAGTGGCACAAAAGTCCAAGATCAGAAAATGAAGATCACGCCCGGCTGGCGTTCCGGCCATGCCGACCGCGGTCTAGCCTGACATGATGGCCGAGCCCCCGCTGGACGACACCCGCCCTGAGCCGCCCTCGCTGGGGCTCAGTCCGCTGTCCCGGGTCCGGCTCGACGAGCTGCTGCAGGAGATGCTCGACCGGGTCGGCGAGGTGATGACCAGCCGGGAACGGCTGCGCGCCCTGCTCGACGCGGTCGTCGGCATCGGCACCGATCTCGACCTGCGCAGCACCCTGCAGCGCATCACCGAGGCCGCCTGCACCCTGGCCGGCGCCCGCTACGGCGCGCTCGGCGTCATCGGCGCCGACCGCACCGAGCTGTCCGACTTCATCACCCACGGCATCGACCCCGCCACCCACGCCAGGATCGGCGACCTGCCGCACGGCCAGGGCGTCCTCGGCCTGCTGATCACCGACCCGCGGCCGGTCCGGCTTCCGGACATCCGCAAGCACCCCCGCTCGTACGGCTTCCCGCCGAACCATCCGCCGATGCACAGCTTCCTCGGCGTCCCGGTGCGCACCCGGGACCAGATCTTCGGCAACCTCTACCTCGCCGAGAAGCAGGGCGCCGCCGAGTTCAGCGACGACGACGAGGAGATCGTGGTCGCCCTCGCCGCCGCGGCCGGCGTCGCCATCGACAACGCGCGGCTGTTCGCCCTCGCCCAGCGTCGGGAACGCTGGCTCGCCGCCGCCGCCGAGATCACCACGGTCCTGCTCGGAGAGGTCAAAAGGACCGAGGCCCTGCGGCTGATCGCCCGGCGAGCCCGCGAGGTGTCGGGCGCCGACCTGGTGATGGTGCTGCTCTACGACGAGGAGAACTCCCGCTACACGATCGAGGTCGCCGACGGCGCGGACCCCGCCTGCGACACCCTGGTCGGAAAACTGATCACGGTGGAGAGCGCCGCCGCCACGTTCGGACAGGAGAAGTTCCGCACCGTGGAGAACCTGCGGGCCGCCGCCGACTGGCCGGGCCCGGTGCCGGACGGCCCGGCCCTCGCGGCCCCGCTCGCCGGATCGGACACCCTGCACGGCGTCCTGATCGTGACGCAGCCCGGCGCGCAGGCCGCGAGCGAGGATGACGCCGTGCTGCTCCCCACGTTCGCCGGACAGGCCGCCCTGGCGCTGGAACGGGCCCGCGCCCAGGAGGAACGCGAACAACTCGTGCTGCTCGAGGACCGCGAACGGATCGCCCGGGACCTGCACGACGTGGTCATCCAGCGGCTCTTCGCCACCGGCATGCAACTGCAGGGCGCCGTGCGGCACGCGGTCAAGCCAGAGGCGATCAAGCGGATCAACACCGCCGTCGACGACCTGGACGCCACCATCCGCGACATCCGGCAGTCCATCTTCGAGCTTCGCTCCCCGGCGGGCACGTCACTGCGCACCGAGCTTCGCGAGACGATCGCAGCCGCGACCGAGACCCTCGGCTTCCGGCCGACGCTGGACACCTCCGGGCCTGTCGACAGCGCCGTCCCCGACGACATCGTCCCCGAGCTGCTGGCCGTGCTGCGCGAGGCCCTGTCGAACGTGGCCCGGCACGCGCGGGCCACCGGCGCCCGGGTCTCCGTGCGGGCCGCGGACGGCGACGTCGTGCTGTGTGTCGAGGACGACGGCGTGGGCATCGACCTGAACCGGGTACGCGGCGGCGTCGCCAACATGGGCGAACGGGCACACGACCTGGGCGGCGCCTTCGAGATCGGCAGGAATTCCGACGGGTCCGGCACCGCCCTGACCTGGCGGGTCCCACTGGCGCAATGACCCCTGCAAGACGGGCCTTTCGACCCTGAACGCACGGGGCGCCGAACGGCACTCTGATGGGACACGGGAAACCGGAGGTCCCATCATGATCGCGCTCGAGCAGCCGGCTCGCGCCTCGCTGCACGCACCGCCTGTCTTCAACACCCAGCCGTGGATCTGGCAGATCACGGGCGACACGATGGCTTTCCGCCGGCTGCCCCTGCTCGGTTGTGGCACCGGGCCGCATCATGCACGCCCGTCACCCGTCGCCGTGATTCAACTCGATCAGATGGAGGGAGCACCGCTATGACCGCGTACGGCAGGGAGGATCTGCTCCGGGCAGCCTCCGCCGGCATCCGCGCGCCTTCGCTGCACAACACGCAGCCGTGGCTCTTCCGGCTGCGCGACGGCGGGATCGAGATCCTCGCCGATCCGGCCCGGCGCCTGACGGCCGCCGATCGGGCCGGCTGGGCGGTGCGGATCTCCTGCGGCGCCGCGACCTACAACGCACGTCTCGCCCTGGCCGCCGCGGGAACCCCCGCCGAGGTCGCGCTGCGGCCCGACCGGCAGGAACCCGACCTCATCGCGCGGCTCACCCCTGGAATCACCCGATTTCCCACATACACCGAGGACGAACTGTTCCGGGCGATCCCGCACCGGTACAGCAACCGGGCGCCGTTCTGGCCGAACCCGGTGCCGGCCGAGGATCGGGTCCGGCTGCTCGAGGCGGCCCGGCTCGAGGGCGCCTGGCTGGAGCTGCTGGTCGGGATGACCGCGCTCAGCGGGTTCGCCGAGATCGCGCAGAGCGCCGACCGGGTGCTCCGGCGCGACGTCGGCTACCAGTCCGAGCTGATCGGCTGGACACACGCGGACGCCGCGCCGGACGGCGTACCGGTGACCGCCGGAGCACCCGCCGCGGAATCCCACGACCTGCTACCGCAGCGCTCGTTCTCCGACCGCCGCCGCGCGCCGGGCCACGACTACGAGCCCGAGCCGCTGGTCGGCATCCTCGGCGCCGCCGGCGACACCCAGGTCGACCAGATCGTGGCCGGGCAGGCGCTGCAGAAGGTGCTGCTGACCGCGACCGCCGCGGGCCTCGCCACCTCGATGATCTCCCAGCCGATCGAGGTGCCGACCGCCCGCGACCAACTGCGCCGCTCACTGCGCCAGACGGGAATTCCGCAGATGGCCCTGCGCATCGGGTACGGGAGCCCGGGCCACCCGAGCCGGCGCCGCGCACTCAGCGAGGTCCTGCCCGACGAGCGGTGATCGCCGGTCCGGCGGACAGGGTCATCCGGCCCTGTCCGGCCGGCCCGGACGGCGAGCAGCGTTGAGGGCGGAGCCCGAGGGAAGAGCCGACGCACCGGAGGAGTCGTCATGAAGGCGCTTGTCGTTTACGAGTCGATGTTCGGCAACACCGAGGCCGTCGCCCGGGCCGTGGCCGACGGGCTCAGGGAGACCTTCGAGGTAAACCTCTCCGACGTCCGCGACATGCTCCCGGCCACCGACGTCGACCTGCTCGTGGTGGGTTCCCCGACGCACGCCTTCGGGCTCAGCCGTCCCGCGACGCGCGCGGACGCCATCCGCCAGGGCGCCGTCCGCGACGGTGCCGTGGACGTCGGCCTGCGGGAGTACCTCGGCTGCTCGCCGGTGCTCGACGGAATCGGCGCGGCCGCGTTCGACACCAGGATCAACAAATCGTTCGTGCCGGGCTCCGCGGCGCGCAAGGCGCGTCGCGAACTGCGCCGGCTCGGATGCCGGATGGTATGGCCCGCGCAGAGCTTCCACGTCACCGCGACCGCCGGCCCGCTCGTCGAGGGCGAGCTGAGCCGCGCCCGGATATGGGCCTCGAACCTGTCGTCCGCCGTGCTGTCCGAACGCCACCAGGTCTGACATCCGGCGAACCGCCGCGTCCGGCCGGAGGCCCCGCGGGCCGGCGCCACCGATCCCGGCGAAACGGGACCTTCGGCCCGTGTCCGGACGCAGGCCGCGCCAGAGGATGGACGCGAGACTCACGGGAAGGAAGAGACGATGATGTACTACGGACACGGCATGGGAACCGGTTGGCTGCTGATGATCCTCGCGATCGTCCTGCCCGTCCTGGCGATCGCCGCCGGGCTGATCGCCGTGCCGCTCTGGCGCGGCCCGGCCCAGCCGCCGGCCGCCGGGCGGGCACCCGAGGCCGAACTGCTGCTCGGTGACCGATTCGCCCGCGGCGAGATCGACGCCGAGGAGTACGAGCAGCGCCTGCGCACCCTGCGCGCCACCCGCGGCTGACCCACCGGACACACCGATCACGATCTTGCCCCACCAACGGGACCATCGGCCCTGCCGGCGGTGACGCCGCGGTCAGACCCTGGACATGGACAACCGGGGGAAGGCGGATCGTGGACATCACCGAGGTTGGCACGACACTCGGTCTCAGCACGGCTCAGGCGAACGCGCGGCTGGCCGCCGACGGTCCCAACGTCGTCGCCGGGGCACCGCCGCGACGCCTGACCGGCCGGATCGGGCGCCAGCTCGCCGATCCCCTGGTCGCGCTGCTGCTGGCTGCGCCGCAGACCCCGCTCACCCCAGGAGTCCGTACTCGGCGACGGCCTGCTCGGCAGCGTCCTGATCGGCGGCCTGTGCGTCGCCGGAGTCGTGCTGGCCGCCGGGGTGACCGCCCGCCATTACGACCGGCCGTGGCAGTCGGTAATGTTCATCGTCCTCGGGCTCGCCCAGCTCGGCGTCGCCCTCGCCGTACGCGCCAAGGCCGCACCCGGAACCGCCCGCAACACCGCCCTGCTCGGTGCCGTCGCCCTGTCCGCGATCCTGCAGGTCGCCGGCGTCCTGCTCGCCCCGCTGCAACTGCTGCTCGGCACCCAGCCGCTCACCGCGGCCGAACTCCTGGCCTGCACCGTCGTCGCCGCGATGCCCGGCCTCGGACTGGCGATCGTCCAGCACCGGGCTGAAAAATTCGGGACCTTCGGCCCGCCTCTGAGTGACCTGCCGCGCTGCCCGGAAGGCATCGACACGCCTGACGATTGAGGGAGACCGTGAGGGGAGCAACAATGAGCACCCGGGCAATCGTCGTTGGCACCGACGGCACCACATCGAGCAAGGCAGCCGTCGACTGGGCAGCCCGCGAGGCACAGCGCCGCAGGCTGCCGCTGCACATCGTGCACGCGTTCGACTGGGATTGGCACGACCCCCGGTACGACATCGGCAACGAGTACGTCGACATCAACCGGAAGCTCGCCGAAGCGGTCGTGGCCGCCGCGATCGATCAAGCCTGGAAGACCGCCCCCGCCGCCGACGTCGACGGCGACACCCTCATCGGCCACGCCGCCCCACGGCTGCTGGACATGGCCCGGCACACGGAGCTCCTGGTGCTGGGCAGTCGCGGACGCGGCGGCTTCGGCAGCCTCCTGCTCGGCTCGGTGAGCCAGCGGGTGGCCACGCACGCCACCTGCCCGGTCGTCGTCGTACGCGGCCGCGGCGACGTCGACGAGGGGCCGGTGGCCGCCGGAGTCGACGACTCGTCCAGCGCCGACGTCGTGCTCGCCGCCGCGTTCGAGGCGGCCGCGGGCCGGGGCTGCGCACTCACCGTGGTCCACGCCTGCCTCCCGGTCATTCCGCTGTGGCTGGCCGACGTCAGCGCCGCCGACATCGACACGCGGGCGCAGGACATCGCCGAACGCACGGAGCTGGACCGGCAGCTGGCGCCGTGGCGCGACAAGTACCCCCAGGTGCCGGTCGAGATCGTGCTCACCCATGAAAGCCCGGCCTCCGCACTGGTCCAACAGTCCACCCGCGCCCAACTGGTGATCGTGGGCAGCCGCGGACACGGGGTGGTGGCGGGCAGCCTGCTCGGATCGACCGGACTGCAACTGCTGCACCACGCCGACTGCCCCGTCCACATCGTCCGGCGGGAATCCGAGACGGGAGAGCAGCGATGACCACCACCGGCCAGGCCATCCCCGAGGTCGACGAGGTGGACGCGCTCACCTCGGACGGCGGGATCGTCACGATCCGGCCGGTCCGCCCGGACGACTGGGCGGCGCTCGCCGCGCTGTACGGCGAGGCCTCCCCGGACAGCCTGCGCCTGCGCTTCTTCGGCAGGCCCAGCGCCGGCACCCTCGCGGCGGAGGTGGACCGGCTCTGCCGGCCCGAGACCGACCGGAACCTGGCCGTACTCGCGGTCGAGGGCGACCGCCTGGTCGGCGTCGTGTCGTGCGAGCAGCTGATCGACGAGGGCGACGACGCGGAGTTCGCCGCCTTCGTCGCCGAGACGGCCCGGGGCCGCGGAATCGGCACTCTGCTGCTGGAACATCTCGCCATGCGCGCCCATCGGCACGGCATCGCGGAACTGGTCGGCGAGGTGCTCCCCGACAACATCGGCATGCTCCGGGTCGCTCGCAACCTGACCGTGAACGGCAGGGCACACCTCAACAGCGGCATCGTCGACGTCGAGCTCGGCACCGGCCCGGACGAGGCCGGCGAACCGATCATCGACGCCCGGGACCGGCGGGCGGAGCGGGCCTCGCTGCGGGCCCTGCTCTCCCCCGACTCCGTCGCCGTGGTCGGCGCCGGGCACCGGCCCGGCGGCGTCGGCCGCGAAACGCTGCGGGCCCTGCGGGACTTCGGCTTCACCGGCACCCGGTACGCGGTCAACCGCTCGGGCGCCGCGATGGACGGCGTCGCCGGATACTCCTCGGTCAAGGACCTGCCGGGTCCGGTGGATCTGCTCGTCATCGCCGTGCCTGCCGACCAGGTCGCCGGTGTACTCGCCGAGGGCGCCCAGGTGGGCGTGCACGCCGCGGTCGTGCTCAGCGCCGGCTTCGGTGAGGCCGGACCGGATGGGCGGCGCCGCCAGCACGAGCTGCTCCGGATGGCCCGTTCCCATGGCATCCGGCTGGTCGGCCCGAACTGCCTCGGCCTGATCAACACCGATCCCCGGATCCGGCTCGACGCGAGCTTCGCGACATCGGTGCCCACCGCCGGCGGGCTCGCCATCGCCTCACAGTCCGGGGCGGTAGGCATCGCGCTGCTCGACGAGGCCGTCCGCGCCGGGATCGGCGTCTCCACCTTCGTCTCGCTGGGCAACAAGGCCGACGTCAGCGGCAACGACCTCATCGCCTACTGGTACGAGGACCCGGCGACCACCGCGGTCGCGCTCTACCTCGAGTCGTTCGGCAACCCGCGCAAGTTCGCCCGTACCGTTCGGGCCCTGTCGCGTCGCAAGCCGGTGCTTGCCCTCAAGAGCGGCCGGTCGGACGCGGGCCGGCGGGCCGGCGCCTCGCACACCGCCGCCGCCGCGGCCCCGTCCGCCACCGTGGACACACTCTTCGAGCAGGCCGGCGTCATCCGGCCGAAAGACCTCGGCGAAATGCTGGACGCCGTCCGCATCCTCACCGACCAGCCCCGGCCCACCGGATTCCGGCTCGCCGTCGTCGGCAACGCAGGAGGGCTCAACGTGCTCGCCGCCGACGCGGCGGAGGCCTGCGGCCTGAGCGTGCCCGCACTGAGCCCGATCGCCCGGCACCGCCTGGACCTCGCGGCCCCGGGATCGGCCAGCGCCGACAACCCGGTCGACCTGGGAGCGGGCGCCTCACCCGCCGCCTTCGCGGCAGCGGCCGCCGCCGTCGCGGACAGCGGCGAGGCAGACATGCTGCTGCTGATCGTCATCGGCACCCGGGCCAACGCACCCGAGGAGATCCTGGCCGGCCTCGCCGGCGTCGTCGACGATCACCCCGCCCTCCCGGTCGCGGTCGTCGTCATCGGGTCCGCCGACGCCCCCGAACGCCTCGGCCGGCGCGGGGTACCCGTCTACGACCTGCCGGAGCGCGCGGTGCGGGCACTCGGCCACGCGGCCGCGTACGCGAACTGGCGGCGTGAGCCGCTCGGCCGCCGCCCGGATCTCGCCGGCATCGACACCGCCAAGGCCCGCGCCGCCGCGGCCGGCGCGCAGGCGGCGGGGGACGGCTGGCTGACCTACGACCACACGGCGACGATCCTCGGCGCCTACGGCATCGCCATCCTGCCCGCCACGGCGGCGACCACCGAGGACGCCGCGGTCGCCGCCGCGAACCGGCTCGGCTACCCGGTCGTGCTCAAATCGGCCGACCCCGACCTCGTGCACAAGACCGACGTCGGCGGGGTGCGCACCGGCCTGACCGGACCGGAGGACGTCCGGGCCGCGTTCGGGACGGTCGCCGCGGCGGGCCGTCCCGGCACCGGGGTGCTCGTGCAGAAGCAGATCGCCAAGCCGGTCGAGCTCGTCGCCGGGGTCGTACACGACCCGCTCTTCGGCTCCGTAGTCCTGCTCGGCCTGGGCGGCGTGCAGACCGACCTGCTCGGCGACCGCGCCCTGCGCCTGGTCCCGATGACCGACCTCGACGCCGGGCGGATGTGGCGCGGGCTGCGCGCCGCGCCGCTGCTCACCGGCTACCGCGGAGCGCCTCCGGTCGACACCGACGCTCTCGAGAACCTGCTGCTACGGCTGGGCCGGCTCGCCGAGGATCTACCCGAGATCGCCGAACTCGACCTCAATCCGGTCCTCGTCGGGCCGGACGGGGTCATCGCCGTCGACGCGAAACTTCGGCTCGCGCCGGTCGGCACGGAGCCGGACCCGACGCTGCGCCGCCTGAGCGCGGCACGCTAAGGAGCACCTCATGACCACCAAGAAGATCGTCGTCGGGTACGACCGCTCCGCCGGAGCCAAGGACGCCGCGACCTGGGCCCTCGACGAGGCGACCCGCACCGGCGCACCGGTCGAGTTCCTCTTCGCCTACGAATGGCCGGTCCGGGCACCCGCGACCTCCGTGATCCCGCCCCCGGACGACGAGACGGACCGCGCCGTCGAGGACGGGCTGAAGGAGGCCGTCGCCTCCGCGCAGCGCACCCACCCCACCGTCCGCACCGCGATCTCCATCGTCCGTGACAGCCCGGCGGTGCCCCTGATCGAACGGTCCCGCGAGGCCGGGCTCATCGTGCTCGGCAGCCACGGCCACAGCGCCGTCTCCGGCCTGCTCGGCTCGGTCAGCGTCGCCGTCAGCGCTCACGCCAGGTGCCCCGTGATCGTCGCACGCGGCCGCTTCCCCGCGACCGCGCCGATCGTCGTCGGCGTCGACGACTCGGCGTCGGCTCACGCCGCGCTCGCCTTCGCCGTCGAACAGGCGGCCACCCGCGGCGTCCCACTGCGGGTCATCCGCGCCTGGACGCCCGTGACCAGCCCGTGGGGCGTCACGCCGGGGGCCGTCGCCTTCGATCCCGAGTACGACCGCGGGCAGTTCGACGAGCTGGTCGCCGGCTGGCGGGCGAAGTATCCGCAGGCCGAGATCACCGCCCAGGTCGCGCTGGAGCATCCGGCCGCAGCGCTTACGGCGGCGAGCGCCGGCGCCCAGCTGCTGGTGGTCGGCACCCGCGGCCGCGGCGCCCTGCGCGGCATGCTGCTCGGCTCGGTGGGCCAGCACCTGCTGCGGCACTCCGCCTGCACGGTTGCCGTCGTCCACGACACCACGACCTGACCGTCCGGGCCGACAGCAACGACGGCCCTTCCCATGCACTCACTCCGCGGGGCGGCCGGCGGCCGCAACGGCGGCTGAGCGTCGGCGAGATCACGGCACCTCGACCTCGCTGACTGCCACCGCAGGCTCGGCGATCTCGACCGCGCCCGCCAACATCTGCATCACACCCGGGCCGGTATCGGCGCACTCGCCGACGACGAGTACGGACAGCTGATCGGCAGCGGCCTGACCACGCCGACGCAGCGACTGACCACCCCGTAACCGCCGCGGCGGGAGCCGGCCCGCCCCAGGCGCGAAGCTCGGACGAAGACAAGCCCGTGGCGGGTCGAAGGACCCTACTGTCCGGGCGCCAACGGGTTGATCATGTGGGTATGCCGATGAAACAGGTCGGCTACGGATCCTGAGGAGGCGTCATGACGCTCATCGAACCGGTCATCAGCCCACAGGTGCACACCCACGGGAAGGTGCCTCCAGAGGCGAAGGCCTACGCGGTCGAGAAGCTGGAAGCGGCGTTGCACCACGCACCGGCGCCGGTGATTCACCTGTCGCTGACCCTGAACGCCGACGCTCCCGGCGACCGGGTCGACGCGCACGTCGACGTCAACGGGGCCACCCTGCACGTCCATGCCTTCGGCGCGACTCAGCAGGAGGCGGCGGATCTGATGGAGGAGCGCCTGCGTTCGCGCCTGCGCCGGATCCGCCGCCACCCCGGTGGTTCCCGTGCCTCGCTGGGTCGCATGGCCAGGTAGCCGGTCAGTTGAGGGCCGCGGTCGGAGTCGCTCCGGCCGCGGCCCTTCTCGTACGTTCTCATCGATCCCTCGGGCTGAGAAAGCCCGGCCGGGAGACCGGCCGGGTGATCCTGTCTCCGTATTCAGATGAGCCAGCGGTGCTTCTGGACGAACGGGAGCTTGGCCCACCAGCGGCCGAGTCCCCAGGTGTGTCCGGCGTAGGTCAGGGCGACCGTGACCGCGCTGGCGGCGTAGATGAAGTGGTAGCCGGTGATCGGGTCGGTGGAGCCGCTCGGCTTGCCGGCGCTGGTGTGCTGGGCGAGCGGGTATTCGGCTAGCCACCTCAGGGCCATCATCGCGGTGGCGGCGCCGGCCGAGATCCGCAGGCGACCGCGGGCGGTAGTCTCGGCGCGATGCAACCGCGGACCGTGCTCGCCGTGCTCGCCGAGTTGGCCCCGGCCGCCGCCGAGCGCATCCTGGACGTCACCCGGGGCTCGCAGCCGATGGTGTGGCTGGAGATCGCGGAGAAGGCGCCGCGGGTGAAGACGGTCGAGCGTCTCGCCGCCCTCGACGCGTTGCACCGCGAGGAGCGCATCCTCCACCGGGGCTGGGGCTTCCTGGCCGGCCACGCCGAGATCGAGGGCAGGCCTCGCAAGATCCGGTTGCCGTTGCTCAGCCAGCCGGTGCGCCTGGAGCGCTCACTGCTCGGCTACCGGGTCGTCCCGGCCGGCGACGTCGAGGTGACCCCGCTGGTCGCCGACCGTGAGCTGGCCGCCGCGTTCGAGGCCGCGCCCGGCCTGGCCACACCGGGCTGGCTGGAGGCGACCGGCAGCGGCGCGTGGCTGAGATCGGTCGCGGACGCGACCGGCTTCACCGCCGGCGAGACGATCGGCCCGCAGCGGCGGATCCCGCCGGAGGGCCTGGTCCTGGTCGCGGCTCCGGCTCTTTTCGTGGTCCGGGACGTGTTCGGCGGCGGCCTCGCCGACAGTCTGCGCAGCTGGGCCGGGCGTGACCTCTCGGCGACCGCGCTCGCCGCGGTCTACGGCGATTCCGGCACCGGCGAGTCCAGCAACGGCGGGTCCGGCCTTGCGACCGGAACCGACCACGAACCGGTCCTGTCGCCGCTGCCGCTGACCGGGCCGCAGCGACGAGTGGTGATCCGGGCCCGATCAGAACCGGTCACGGTGGTCTCCGGGCCGCCGGGCAGCGGCAAGAGCCACACGGTGGTCGCGGCCGCGTTGGAGGTGGTCGACCGGGGCGGGTCGGTGCTGGTGGCGACCCAGTCCCCGCACGCCGCCGAGGTCCTCGCCGGCCTGCTGGCCCGCTACCCGGGCTCACCACCGGTCCTCTTCGGCGACGCGGGCGGCCGGGCCGGGCTGGAGGCCGAGCTCGCGGCGGGCGCGGACCAGGGGGTCGAGGCGAGCATCATCCGTTCCGGTCAGGCGCGGGTCAGGGCCGCGCATGCGGCGGTACGCATGAGAAGTTCCGAAATCGTGTCCGCGCTGGACATCGAGCGGGCCGCCGCCACGCTCCCCGATCACCAGCCGCGCCTGCCCGAACTCGCCGCCGACGTGCCCGGCGCCTTCACCGAGGCTCTCGACCGGATCCGGGCGCTGCTGGCCGTCGAGCCGGGTGCCGGGTGGTGGTCCCGGCGCCGCGCCCGTTCGGCCCGGCGCAAGGCGTTCCGGCTGCTCGGCGCGCCCGGGTCCGTACCGGAGGGGATCGTCTCCGAAGCACTCGCCGCGGCCGCCGCGCAGCGTGCCGCCGCCCACCTCGC
This sequence comes from Actinoplanes sp. NPDC026623, assembly GCF_040638275.1. Taxonomy (NCBI): domain Bacteria; kingdom Bacillati; phylum Actinomycetota; class Actinomycetes; order Micromonosporales; family Micromonosporaceae; genus Actinoplanes; species Actinoplanes sp. NPDC026623. The sequence goes on from NZ_JBEZXZ010000041.1 coordinate 17,738, forward strand.
CGCCACCGGCGGCACCGACCTGACCACCCGCTGGGCCGCCCTGCACGACGCCGAGCGGGAGCTGCGCGACGTGGTCGGCCAGGCGATGCGCGACCGCGGGCGCAGCGCGGAGCGCTGGAGCCGCGACGCGCGCCGCGCGGCCGGCGCCCTGGCCGCGGCGTTGCGGGCCGGCCGTAACCGCCGCCGTGAGCTGCTCGCCCGGATGGAGGCCGCCCCGCTGGTCCGCGCGCTGCCGCTGTGGATCGGCACGGTCGCCGACGTGGAGGATCTGCTGCCGCCCGAGCCCGGCCTCTTCGATCTGGTGGTGATCGACGAGGCGTCGCACGTGGACCAGATCCGGGCCGCGCCGGTGCTGGCCCGCGCCCGCCGCGCGCTGATCGTCGGCGATCCCCGGCAGCTGCGGTTCGTCTCGTTCGTCAGCGACGTCGACGTGACCCAGGTGCTCGAGGCGCACGACTGCGACGAGCGTCTGGACGTCCGCCGGGTCAGCACCTACGACCTGGCCACCGCGGCTGCCCCGGTCATCTGGCTGGCCGAGCACCACCGCAGCGCCCCGCATCTGATCGACTTCCCGGCCCGGCGCTTCTACGCCGGCCGGGTCTCGGTGATGACCCGCACCCCGCTCGCCGACGCGACCGACGCCATCGACGTGCTCCACGTCCCGGACGCGACAGTGGTCAAGGGCGTCAACGAGGCCGAGGTGGCGGCCGCCCTGGCCACCGTGGAGCGGCTGGCGGCGGCCGGTCACCGGAGCATCGGGGTGATCAGCCCATTCCGCGCCCAGGCCGACGCCCTGGAGGCGGCCCTGCTCAAGGCGTTGCCCGTGGAGCGCATCGAGGAGCTGCGGCTGCGGGTCGGCACGGTGCACGCGTTCCAGGGCAGCGAGGCGGACGCGGTGGTGGTCTCCCTCGCCCTGCTCGACGGGGACGCACCGAGCCGTCGCCGCTTCGTCACCGACCCGCCCCTGTTCAACGTCATGGTCACCCGGGCCCGCCGCAAGCTGGTCGTGCTGACGTCCCTGACCGGCCCGCCCGGCCTCCTCGGCGACTATCTGCGGCACGCCGAAGGGCCGCGCGAGGCCGGCCCCGGCGCCGAGCCGTCTGGCTGGGCGGCGGACCTGGCCGCCGAGCTGAAGCGGCTCGACGTCGAGGTGCGACCGGGATATTCGGTCGGCCCGTGGACCATCGACCTCTGCGTGGGAGACGCCGGCGTCCTCTGCGCCGTGCACCCGGACGGGCCCGGCACCCACCTGGAACGCCAGGGCGCGCTGCACCGGGCGGGCTGGCACCTGATCGACGCCTTCCCGAGCCGCTGGCACGGTGACGTCCGCCGCGCCGCACTGGAGATCGCGGTCCTGGCCGCAGGGCGGCGTGGTGCCGGAACCGGACAGCCCGGTTGAACCGCGACCCCGAGCCGGATCGTCGTTGACAAAAATCTTCGCCCGCACGGGGATCGCCCGATGGGGCGCCTCGCAGCCGCGTGCTCCGCGACGGAACCCGCCCGCGGCCACCGCCGCGCAGGAGACGCGTACGCGGTCCAGGGTCCGTGGGGTGGTCATGAGCGCGCACTGCGGCGGTCACGACGCCGGCTGCGCCGCCTCCGGCCCCGGGTGGATGGCCGGTTCGATGTGGGCCTGAGGGCCGGGGAAGATGAGGGTGGTCCTGCCGTCGTCGAGCCACCGGACCTCGTACGGCGGCGACCCGTCGGGGTGGTGCAGTGCGGTGATGACGGCGGTCCGGCGCCCGTTGCCGAGGTGGGTCCCCTCGAGGACGAGCCGGTCACCGATGTGTGCGTTCATGGTGAACCTCCCGCGGGTGATCTGAGTCGGGTACCGGGTGGCGGCGCCCACCGGTGGCCCCGCATCGTGTCGGCCGGTGCCCGTCTTTACGACGGTGGGTCTGATGGCCCGAAGGCCACTTCGTTGTCTTCCGGCCGCTGCGGTGCTCAGGGGCATTCGGTGGGCGTCAAGGCAAGCCTGGCCTCGATCACGGGGAGCCGACAGGGCCATTGGTCCCTGATCACTCGTGCCACCACGTCCGCCTCCCGGAGCGAGCTGCCTCCTTTCGGTTGGGTCCGGGGAGTACGGTGAGCGACAGGTGTGCCGGGAAGTCTGGTCGGCGGTCAATGACCCATGCCGACCGAAGAGGAATTCCATGCCTGCTCCCGCTTTGCGCACCGTCGAGCTGACCAAACGCTACGGACGTCTCACCGCCGTCGATCGCCTGAACCTGGACGTACAGCCGGGTGAGGTCTTCGGGTTCCTCGGCCCCAACGGCGCCGGTAAGTCCACCACCATCCGGTTGCTGCTGGGGCTGGCCCGCCCGTCCGCGGGCCGGGCCGAGGTGTTCGGCGTCGACGCCGCCGACGTCGCCCGGGCCCACCTGTCGCTGGCCTACGTACCGGCCGAGGTGTCGTTGTGGCCGCAGCTGACCGGCGCGGAGATCCTGCACCTGCAGGCGCGGACCGGTCCCGGCACCGACCTGGCGTACCGCGACGAACTCGTCGCACGGTTCGCGCTCGATCTGTCGAAGCCGGCCCGTACCTATTCGACCGGCAACCGGCAGAAGGTCGCGCTGATCGCCGCGTTCGCGACCCGGGCGCCGCTGCTGGTGCTGGACGAGCCGACCAGCGGCCTGGACCCGCTGATGGAACGCGAGTTCCGCGCCGCCGTGCGCCAGGCCCGGGACCGGGGCCAGGCGGTGTTCCTCAGCTCGCACCAGCTCGCCGAGGTCGAGGCGGTCTGCGACCGGGTCGCGATCCTGCGCGCGGGACGCCTCGCCGAGGTCGCCACCCTCGGCCGGCTACGGAATCTGCACCGCTCGGAGGTGACGATCTCCTACACCGGTACGCCACCACAGCTGTCCACGATCCCCGGCGTCGACGCGGTCGAGGCCACCGGCGACGGGCGACTGCGGTTCACGCTGCACGGCTCGCCCGGCGCGGCCCTGCAGGCACTCGCCGGCGCCGACCTCACCGCCCTGACCGTACGTGAACCGAGCCTGGAAGAGGTCTTCCTCGATTACTACGGTACGGACGCCCGGTGAGCGCCGGGATCCTTTCCCCGACCGCCGCTGCCCGGCCGGCCGCCGCGCCCGCTCCGGGCCGGGCGGTCACCGGCCTCGCGGTGCGGCAGGTGCGTCGCGGCGGCCTCATCGTCGTCGTCTTGGCGGCCGGGATGACCGCGCTCGTCACGGCCACCTACGCCCAGGTCATGGCCGACCCGGCCGCGGCCGGCAGCCTGGCGGCCCTCGCAGGGAACCCGGCTATCCGCATCCTGTTCGGCGCACCCGCCGGCCTCGACACCGCGGGCGGGTTCACGGTCTGGCGGGTCGGCACCTTCGTCGCGGTGCTGTCGGCCGCCTGGTCGATCCTGACGACGACCCGCATCACCCGCGGCGAGGAGGACGCCGGCCGCTGGGACATCCTGCTGTCCGGCCGGGTCACCGTCCGCGAGCTGCTGATCCGCCACCTGGCCGCCGTCGGAAGCGTTCCGGTCGCCGCCGGATCCGCCATCACCGGCGTACTGCTGGTCGCCGGCACCGCACCGGCCGGCGCGCTGACGCACGGCGCCGGCACCGCCCTGCTCGGGGTGTTCTTCGTGGCGGTGGCGGCGCTCACCGCGCAGATCTTCCCGGCCCGGTCGGCGGCCACCGGCACCGCGGTCGCCGTGCTCGGCGCCGGCCTGCTGGCCCGCATGATCGGCGACGGCGTCACCTGGCTGCGATGGCTGCACTGGCTGTCGCCATTCGGGCTGCTCACCCGCTCCGGTCCGTACGTCACGAACAACTGGCCGCCGCTGCTGATCCTGCTCGCCGCGGCGACGGTCGTCGCCGTGCTCGCGCTGGCCGCGGCCGGACGGCGTGAGGTGCGCGGCGGGCTGGTCGCGTCCGGATCCGGGCGCCACCCCCGGCTGCGGATGCTCGGCAGCCTCGAGGCGTTCGCGGTGCGCCGGGCGCTGCGGCCGTTCACCGGCTGGGCGCTGGGCATCGTCGCCTACTACCTGCTGATCGGCACGACCGCGGTCTCCATCACCGGCTTCCTGAAGGACAACCCGGCCCTGGCGGGCCAGGCGGCCGCGGCCGGATTCGGCGGACTCGGCAGCATCGCCGGCTTCACCTCGACGCTGTTCGCGATCCTCGCCATCCCCGCCGGTGGTTTCACCGCGGTGCGGATGGTCGCGTTCGTGACCGCGGAGACCGACCGGCGGCTGACCCTGCTCGCCGCCCAGCCGGTCACCCGCATCCGGCTGATCGGCGCGGAGATCGCCGCGACCGCGACCACCGCCGCCGCCCTGGTCACGATGGCCGGGCTGGCGACGTGGGCGGGCATCCTCGCGGTCGGCGGTGACCTCGACCTGATCGCGGCGCTGCGCGGAGTGTGGAATCCGCTGCCGATCGTCGCGCTCAGCCTGGGCGCGGCGGTGTTCGCGATCGGATGGGTGCCCCGCTGGACCGGCGTCATCGGCGCGCTGCCCGCCACCGGCGGCTTCCTGCTGCTGGTCCTGGCCGAAAGCGTCGGCGCACCCGGCTGGGTCCGCGACGCCTCACCCTTCGCGCATCTCGCGCCGGTGCCGCTGACCAATGTGAACTGGGCCGGCTCCGCGGTCATGCTGACCGTATCCGTTCTGCTGGCCGTCGCCGGTGCGGCCGGCTACCGACGACGAGACCTGCGGTCCTGACCGGCTGACAGGTCGGTCTCGGCGGGTATCGGACCGGGACCGGGCACCACCGTGGTGACCGCGCGGCCCCGCTCAGGCGACTTCGCGGCCCCGGTGGTACTCGCGGATCGCCCGCTGGTGCGGCGACCAAGGCCTACTGGCCTGATGGTCCGGCGCCGGTGCCGGCGGGTAGGGTGGGCGGCGGTGTGCCGGGAAGTCTGGTCGGCGGTTCCGTTGCCGACCCCTTCCGGAGGATCCGCTTGCCTACCCGATCGAACAGGCGTTGGCTCTTCGGCCGGGGTAGCTGGGCCGAGACCAGCCGCATCACCGATGTCCTGCGCACGGAGACCGTTGGCGGCCTGCTGCTTCTCGGCGCGGCGGTGGTGGCGCTGGGGTGGGCGAACTCGCCGTGGCGTGAGGCTTACGCCACGCTCGGCGACCTGCGGTTCGGGCCCGCAGCCCTGCACCTCGATCTGAGTCTGGCGACCTGGGCGTCCGACGGCCTGCTGGCGGTCTTCTTCTTCGTCGCCGGCCTCGAGCTGAAACGCGAGTTCGTCGCCGGTGACCTGCGCGATCCGCGGCGGGCGTCGTTGCCTGTCGCCGCGGCGGTCGGCGGCATGGCGGTCCCCGCACTGATCTTCGTCGCGGTGAACGCGACCGCGGACGCCGCCGTGCTGCGCGGCTGGGCGGTGCCCACCGCCACCGACATCGCCTTCGCGCTCGCCGTCCTCGGGGTGATAAGCACCCACCTGCCGTCGGCGCTGCGCACGTTCCTGCTCACTCTCGCGGTGGTCGACGACCTGCTGGCCATCGCGATCATCGCCGTTTTCTACACGTCGTCGTTGCATCTGCTGCCGCTCGGCCTCGCCCTGATCCCGATCGCGGTGTTCGGGATGCTGGTGCAGCGCCGCGTCCGATCGGTGTGGGTGCTGCTGCCACTGGCCGTCGCGGCGTGGGTACTGATGCACGTATCGGGGGTGCACGCCACGGTTGCCGGGGTTCTGCTCGCGTTCACCGTGCCGGTGGTCCGCCGTGCGCCGGGGCCGGGCCCCGGCTTGGCGGAACGGTTCGAGCACGTATGGCGGCCGCTGTCGGCCGGGCTCGCGGTACCGGTGTTCGCATTCTTCGCCGCCGGGGTCACCATCAGCGGTGGGCTCGGCGCGAGCCTCACCGACTCGATCACCGTCGGCGTCATGCTGGGGCTGGTGATCGGCAAGACGATCGGCATCACCGGGTCGACGTGGCTCGTGCAGCGTTTCACCCGTGCCCGGCTGGCGGAGGGGATCAGCTGGTGGGACGTGTTCGGTCTGGCGCTGCTCGCCGGGGTCGGGTTCACCGTATCGCTGCTGGTCGGTGAGCTCGCCTTCGGCGACGGAACCCCACGCGACTCGTCCGCGAAGATCGGAATCCTGCTCGGCTCGGTGACGGCGGCTCTGCTCGCCACCGTGGTGCTGCGGGTGCGTAACCGGCACTACCGCCGGATCTGCGCCGACGAGGCCGTCGACGCCGACGCCGACGGAGTACCGGACGTCTTCGAGCCGGGCCGATGACGGCCGGTTCCGCGGCGCGCGCCGCTGGGGTTCACCGGGCGATCCCGATCTGCATGCGTGGTGCCTCCTCGGCTCAGCCCTCGATCAAGCCTAGTTGACGGCGACCGAGGTCAGGGGCGGCGTCGCGCGCGCCGGCCCCTGAGGTGGTCAGGGTTGGACCAGCACCTCGGACAGCCGGCGGCGTGGCGTGGCCACGACCTGTCGGCCGTACCCGATCCGGATGATCATTTGCGCCCACCGGCCCTCGGCGGCGGCGCTGAGCAGCCTGCGGATCGCCGGCACCTCGATCGGCTGGCTGATCGGGGTGGTGGCGAGGTTCTGCCAGGTCGCGGTGAGCAGGACCCGCTGCAGGGCCTGCCCGGCGGTCACCCACTGCGTCCGGCCGTCGCCCTCCGTCGCCAGGACCAGGAGGGTCGGGTACGGCTCAAAGGCACCGGTCGCGGCGTGCGGCGGAAGCAGCCCGAAGTCGCGGACGGGCACCGTCTCCAGCGCGTCCCACGGGCCCACCGCCGACCGGGGCACCCCGTCGCGCCTGCGTGGGACCGTCCACCGCGACCGTTCGGCCCGGTAGCCGGCCCGGGTCTGCAGCCGCCGGTTTGCGACCTGCGACAGCCGCACGATCGCGTCGCGGGCCGTGGGACCGGCGACGGCGAGCACGGCACCCTCCCGCCGGGCGGCGTCACGCAGATGCGAGAGCGCGACCCCCGGCACGGCGGTCTGCGCGAACGGCCACCGGTTGGTGTGCCGGTGCGCGACGGCGGCGGCGAGTGCCTCGACCGCCGGTGTCGCCGCGGCGGGCGGGCCCACGGCGACCCGAGCCACCAGGCCCGCATCCTCGGCGTCCGGGAACAGCGCGAACACCGGCCGGAAGCCCTTGCGCCGGATCGCGAGGCGCAGGGTGAACAGCGCGGCGCCGACGCTGATCAGGAGCTCGCGACCGGCCGGGTCGAGCACGTCGAGACGGCGGCCGGAATCGGTGTACACGTCGACGCCGTCACCGGTGATCCGGAAGCGCCAGGGCTGGCTGTTGTGCAGCGACGGCGCCGCGGTCGCCGTCCGCACGCAGTCCGTCAGGACGGCCCTGGACAGCGCGGGCAGCGCCGCACGCCCGCCGGGGGCGTCGGTACGCGTAATGCTCATTGCGACCTCCTTCGGAAGCTGGCCCGGGCCGGTCAGGCGGCCACGTCCAGGTAGATACGGCCGGGCAGTTCACCGACGCGGTAGCCGACGACGTCGTCGAGTCCGAGGGCGATCGACACACGGCCCTCGAAGTCGCCGGTGATCGCGTACCCCTTGAGCGTCGGTAGCCCGGTGCGGTGGATTCCGGAGACGGTGGTGCTGCCGTCGGCGCGGTGGGCCTGAGGGCCCTCGATGTCGAAGACGATCCGGTCGTAGCCGTCCGCCCGATGACCGGCGTACCGGATGCCGGTCAAGACCGGCACCGGCGGAACGGCCGGATGGTGCGTCACCGTGACCGGTCCCGAGTTCCAGGCGGGACGGGTGACCGGGGCCGCGGCTCCGCCGCTGCCCGGAACCGGACGGGTCGGTGCGGCGGTGGCCGCCGGGGCCGGGCCGGGGGCGGGGCCCGCTGCGGACGTCGAGGGGACGGGCGAACCGCCGCCTCCGCATCCGGCCAGGACGACCAGCGCCGTCACGGTGGCGATCATCCGGGGGAAATTCGTTTCCATTGCCGCCTCCGATGAGCAGAACACCCGTGTCTCCGCCTTACGCTGCCCCGGACGTACGTCCGCGGACAGAGGCGGTGGTCCCGCCTGCCGGGGCCGTCGGTACCGGCGGGCCGTGCGGCGAATCTTCAGGACCAACGGCTCTGCCCGCCGCGGCGGGCGCGCGGGAGACTTGCGGTGACGTCCCCCCGGTCCGGCTCCTGAGGAGGGCGAGCGATGACCACCCAGCCTGTGATGACGAACGGCAACGACGATGTGTTCGCGGCGGTCCTGGAGCTGCTGCGGGACAGCGGGCTCGCGCCGGCATCGGTGCGGAACCTGGCCGAGGCCGTCGTGGTGGACGGTGCCGTGTCCGGCCGGCCGGGCTCGGTGGTCGTCGCGGCCGTCGACGACGACGGCAACGACGGCCGGATCCTCCGGTACGCCGCCCGCGAGGCCGCCCGCAGGTCCGTGCCGCTGCGCGTCGTGCATGTGTGGAGTCCGCGCGCGACGGCGCGCGAGGGCATGCGGCTGTGCCGCCACGACCGGATGTCCGACGCGGACCGCCTGTTGTCCGACGTTCTCTACGACGATCTTCCGGCCGCCGAGGCGGACGCCGCCGAGCGGGAGATCCGTTCCGACGTCGATGCGGTCCGCTCTCTGATCGGCCTCAGCGCGGGCGTCTCGCTGCTCGTGATCGCGGCCCGCAGGGGCGACAGCGCGACCGGTGTGGCGATCGGCTCCACGGTGCGCGGCCTGGCCGGCCGGACCGGCTGCCCGCTCGCCGTTCTGCCGCCGGCGGGCCCCGACGAGTGGCCGCCGACCCCTTCCACGTGGTGAACAACGCGCCCGGCCGGACCAACGTCCCGGCCTCTCGGGTACGCCAGCCCTACCGCGGGGCACCGGCCAGGGCCTGAATGAAGGTGCGCGGATGTGTTCGTTCACGGAGAGGAGCAGCCATGAGCGCCACCTATCTCATCGTCGTCGGGGTCGACGGCTCAGAGGGAGGCCGCCGGGCCCTGGACTGGGCGGCCCGTGAGGCGGCCGATCGGGGCGGAGCGGTCCAGGCCGTCATCGCGTGGTCGTGGGACGGCATCGAGTACGGCCCCATCGCCACCACCAACCCCCAGGAAGAGGCGAAGCGCGCCGCCGACGTCCTCGATCGGGAGATCCAGGCCCTGGTGAGCCGCCGCGGTTCCCAGCTGCCGGTCGCGGGTGAGGTGATCGAGGGCGGGCCGGCCGACGTGCTCGCGGCCGCGGGGCGCTCCGCCGATCTGTTGGTGCTGGGCAGCCACGGCCACGGCCCGGTCCGGCACACCGTGCTCGGATCTGTCAGCGAGGCATGCATTCGCAAGGCCACCTGCCCCGTGGTGGTCGTCCCCGTGCCCGTCGAGCGGACGCAGTCCGAAACCGAGCCGGCGCTGCTCCAGTGAGGTGCACGCGGGAGGGGCCACCTGCGCGCAGGTGGCCCCTCCCTCAGCTCCGATTCGCCACGACACGGAACACGGGGTAGCGCGCCGCGATCCGCGCGAAGTCCGCCGGCGGGGCGTCCAGGTCGAGCGGGATGTGCGGCCTGGCTCCCGGAGCCAGCCGCAGGTAACGACGCAGGATCGGTGCGCGCCGCTCGGCCGGGACGTCCTCCAGGCGTACGCGCTCGCTGCCGCGGTGGCGCAGCACCGCCTCGCCGCCGGCCGCGTGTACGTTGCGCACCCAGCCGACGTCCTCCCCCAGCATGGAGACCAGGTAACGCTCCCCGGCGACGTCGGCCACCACCAGGGGCAGCGTGATCTGCCTGCCGCTGGTGCGGCCGCGGACCTGCAGCGTCACCGCCCGGCGCGGGGCCAGCAGGCCGTGCGAGAACTGCGCCGCCGACACCGCGTTCAGCCACCGCGCCAGGCGGTTGGGCCGTCCCCCGCGGTACATCCAGCGTGCCATCCGGGACGAGACCAAGGGCATCACACACCTCCTCGTGGGACTTCGCGGCGGTCGACCTGACCCCTGCAGCCGATCCCGCTTCCGGTGCGGCGCTCGTCCTCGTGCTCGCTGATGTTGATGTCGACCGTCCAGGTCCGTACGTGTGCCATGACGGCACCTCCCCCAGGTTCTCGGTCTGTTCCTCTTCATCACACCGCGCCGGCGCGGCGCACCCCAGTGCCATTGGTCCCGGGTAGTCGCGCCCGGCTACCTGCTCGACCGGTCCTCGCTGATCCGGCGGCGCCAGCGGTACAGCTCGTCCACGCCCCAGACGAGCACCGGGAACGGCAGGAGGAACGCCAGGTGTGCCGGGCTCAGCGCGGCGGTGCCGAACACCGCCTGCAGCGGCGGCAGGTAGATCACCGCGGCGGCGAAGACGAGCTCGAACGCGATGCCGCCGAGGAGCAGCCGGTTGGAGAACACACCGATCGAGCGCAGCGAGGCCCGGTCGGTGCGCGCGGCGAACGCCGTGCCGATCTGGCAGGCGACGATGCCGGCGAAGGTCATCGTGGTCGCCACCCGGTACGCGTCGTGCAGGGCGCTGCCCGGCCCGGTCGCGGCCCCCGGCTGCCAGCCGGCCCGCCACAGCGACCAGAAGAACCCGGCCATGACCAGCGCCGCCGACACGACACCCAGCAGTCCCCAGGCGCGCAGCAGCAGGTGGCGGTCGATGACACCGGCCTTCGGCGACCGCGGCGGCCGGTGCATCAGGCCCGGTTCCGCCGGTTCGCGTCCCAGCGCCAGCGCGGGCAGCGTCTCCGTGCCCAGGTCGATGGCGAGAATCTGCAGCACGGTCAGCGGCAGCGGGATCGCACCGCCGGAGAGCGCGAAGATCAGGAACGGCACGACCTCCGGTACGGCGTGAGCGAAGATGTAGAGCATGAACTTGCGGACGTTGTCGTACACGCGCCGGCCGGCGTGAACGGCGCTGACGATGGTGGCGAAGTTGTCATCGGTGAGCACCATCGTGGCGGCCTCGCGGGCGACGTCCGTACCGGAGCCGCCCATCGCGATGCCGATGTCGGCGTGGCGCAGCGCGGGCGCGTCGTTGACCCCGTCGCCGGTCATGGCCACGATCCGGCCCGTCGCGCGCAGCGCCTCGCAGATGCGCAGTTTGCCCTCGGGTGTCGAGCGGGCGAAGACGATCTCCTCGTCGCCGTCGAGCAGCCGGTCGAGTTCGGCCTCGCTCATCGCCTCCAGCTCCGCGCCCGTGACGACCTGCCGGCCCTCGCCGATGCCCGCCTGGCGGGCGATCTCGGCCGCCGTCGGCCCGTAGTCGCCGCTGATCACGTGGATCCGGATCCCGGCCCGGTGCGCGTTCTCCACGGCTCCGGCGACGCCCGGCCGCAGCGGATCCGCCAATGCCAGCAGGCCCAGCAGCGTCAGGTCGGCCTCGGCCTCCTCCCGCAGTACCGCGTGGCCGACAGGGGCGACGCCAGACCCGACGGCGAGCACCCGCAGGCCGGCCGCGGCGAAGCGGTCGACGGCGGCCTGCAGCGCCACCCGCACGTCGGCGGACAGCGTCACGATGCGCCCGTCCGGGCCGACGACCCGGGTGCACAGCGGCACCATGGATTCCACCGCACCCTTGGTGTGCACGCGGGCGCCGTCGATGGTGGACATGCGCTTGAGCCTGCTGTCGAAGGCGTACAGGGTGGTGCGTTCCGCGTCCCGCTCGACGGCGTGCACCGGCGCTGACACCTGTGCGGCGAAGCGCAGCAGAGCCAGCTCCATCGGGTCGCCGGTGTCATGCGGTGCCCCGTCGCCGGCCGCTCGCGCCGTGGTGCACAGCGCGGCAGCGGAGGCCAGGTCTTTGACCCGCCGGTCGTCGTATGAGATCGCGTCAAGGTCGGAGCCGTACAGCCACACCCTGGTCACACTCATCCGGTTCTCCGTGAGGGTGCCCGTCTTGTCCGTGCAGATGACCGCCGTCGAGCCGAGCGTCTCCACCGCCGACAGCCGCTTCACAACCGCGCCGCCCCGGGCCAGTTCCCGGACTCCGGCGGCCAGCGCCAGGGTGACGGTCGGCAGCAGTCCCTCCGGCACGTTGGCGACGATCAGGCCGATCGAGAAGCTGATGGCCGCGGCCCAGCCCATCCCGGCGATCACGCCGATCGGCAGGAACGCGGCCCCGGCGCTGACCGCCACGATCGCGATGATCCAGGTCGCCCGGCGCACCTGACGCTCGAGCGGGCTCGGCTCCACCCGGCCCCGCTGCGAGAGCGCGGCGATCCGCCCGATCTCGGTGTGCATGCCGGTGCGGGTCACCACCGCCCGCCCTTGCCCGGCGGTGCACGCCGTCCCGCTGAACACCATCTCGCGGGCCTCCAGCAGCGGACCTGCCACCACCTCGGCGTCCGCCGTCCGCGTCGCCGGCAACGACTCGCCGTTGAGCGCCGACAAGTCCACCGACAGCGATCCGTCCACCAGCCGGGCGTCGGCGCAGACCCGGTCGCCCTCCGCGACCTCCATGACGTCGCCCGGCACCAGGTCACGGGCCGGCACCTCGCACAGCACGCCGTCGCGGAGCACCCGGGCGGAGTCCGGCAGATACGCCGCCAGCGCCTCGACGGCTCGTTCCGCCTGCATCTCCTGCACGAAGGCGAACCCGGCGTTGAGCAGGATCACCGCCACCACGGCCACCGCCAACGCCGGCGCGCCGCCGAACCACGCCAGCAGCGCAGCCACCATCAGCAGCAGCGCGAGCGGCTGGGTGAACTGCGCAAGGACTTGCCGCGGCCACCGGCGCCCGCCGTGGCGGGACAGCTCGTTCGGGCCGTACACCGTGAGCCGCCGCGTGGCCTCCCTGGTGCCGAGGCCCGCGGCGCTGGTGCGCAGATCCCGGAACAGCTCCACGGGGGGAAGCCGCTCGTCGACCGGGGCAGGTGCCGTATCCGTGTGCGCCATGATGCCAGCCTTCGACGTGCCGCCGATGCGAGACAGGGCCGATCGGCCCGACCGCCGCGGTCCTACGGCAGGGTGCACCGCGCTCAGGCGACGCCGTACACGATCCCGGCGCCCAGCACGTTGTTGTCGTCGTAGTCGAACTCCAGCTTGTCGACGACGCTCACCACGCCGGCGACCTGGCGGCTCAGCCGGGTCACGATCTCCACCGTCGACCGGCGGTCGACGCGGCCGGTGAGGGTCACGAGGCCGTCCTGCACGGTGACCTCGACGGCCGTGTCGGCGGCGGCGTAGACGCGCAGGACGCCCTCCTCGACGTCGTGGCGGATGTCGTCATCGGGGCGCAGGTGCACCTTGAGCAGGTCGCCACGCGTGACGATCCCCACCAGGCGGCCCAGGTCGTCGACGACCGGCAGGCGCTTGACGCCTTCGTGATCCATCAGCCGTGCCGCGGCGGCGATCGGCGTGCCTTCCACGGCGGTCACGGCCGGCGAACTCATGAGATCCGCGGCGGTCCGGGCGGTGGCCTTGATCCGCTCACCACGCCGGCGACGGCCGTCGAACAGCCGCGGCTGCTCCTCACCCGCGTATTCGATCTTGCGTAGCAGGTCGGCCTCCGAGACCACCCCGGTCACCCGTTGAAAGCCGTCGACGACCGGTACGGCGCTGAGCCGGTGCCGAATGAGCAGGTCCACGATCGCGCGGTAGGGCGCGTCCTCGGCGACGGTGATGACCGCCTTGCTCATGACGTCGTCCACATGCCAGTTCCTCATCACAGAACCTCCTTGTCCCTGCCTCGAACGCTAGGTTCCCGGCCGGGCGCGGATCAGTGCCGACGGTCCTGAATCGACGGGTCATGCGGCCGGGCGCACGGCCGCGCACTCGGATGAGGAGCAGTCGGGCGCCGTCGAGCCTCTCTAGCGTGTCTGTGCGGTGACGACGCGGCCGGGGCGCCTGCCGCCCCGCGTGGCGGGCCACCCGGCCGGCACGAGCAGGACGGGGCATCCGGCCGGCCGGGCCGGCGCCGATCCCAGCGAGTCGTAGAGCAGTTCGACGAACCGCCCGCTGCGCCCCATGCCGGCGACCAGCAACCGGCCGCGCCGGGAAGCGCGCTCCAGCGTGTACGCGATGTCCAGGTCGTGCACCAACAGCCGCTCGACCTCGACGTCCGGGTACCCGCAGGACCGTCCGGCGAGGGCCTCGGCCAGGCGGCGGTCCGCGTCCCGGCGGGCCGCGGCCTGACCACCGCCGGCGGTGCGCGTGCCGCCACCGGGCTGGTTCCACAGGTGTACGGCGACCAAACGGTCACCGGTCAGCGCCGCCTCCTCGAAACCCAGCTCCGCGGTGGCCGTCGGCGGCTCGCGGGCGGACAGGGCCAGGACGACCGGGCCCCGCTCCGGTACGGTCCCCCGCTGCACCAGCAACGGGCACGAACCGTGGTGTGCGAGGTACGCCGTCGTGGAACCCCAGCTCGTACGGGTGGGCGACGCATCGCGGTGACCGACCACGACGAGCCGCGCCCGTTCGGAGCAGGCGGTCAGCACCTGCGAGGCGCCGCCGTTCACCAGTTCCGTGGAGACCGTCAGCCCTGGTGCCCGGTGTTCGGCCCGGCGCGCCGCCAGTTCGATCAGATGACGCCCGTCGGCCTCCGTGGGCAGCGCCTCCCGGGTGCGGAACGTCCCCGAATAGTGTCCGGGCCAGGCGTGGACGATCACCAGCGGCGCACCGTGCCGCGATGCCTGGTCGGCGGCGAGGTCGACGGTCGCGGGATGCGAGCGCGACCCGTCGACACCGACCACCACGGGCGGATTCCGCTTCGACCACACGATGCTGGACATACCTGGACGGTAGGCGGCTTCCGAGCACTCGCGGCACGGCCGGTGGACCGTTGCGCCCGGGTCCTTCGGCCGCCCGGCCGAAGGACCAGGCTCGATGTGACCTTCGGCCCTGACCCGGACCGCCCGGCAACCGGCACCGTGAAGGAGAAGGCAGGAGGCCCATCATGACCGCTCCCCACGTTCGGCCCGCCCGATCCCCAGCGACCGAAGCGCTCGAGGCCTCGGCCCGCATGTCCCTGTTCGCACCGTCGGTGTTCAACACCCAGCCGTGGCGCTGGCGGCTCAGCGGCGAGAGCCTCGAACTGCGCGCCGACCGCGGCCGGGCACTGACGGTCACCGACCCCGAGGGCCGACTGCTGCTGCTCAGCTGCGGCGCCGCCCTGCACCACGTCCGGGTGGCACTGGCCGCCGCCGGCTGGGCGGCACGCGTCGTCCGGCTGCCCGACAGCGCCGACCCGGACCTGCTGGCCCGGATCACGGTCACCGGCCCCACGGACGTGGACCCGCGCGCCGAACGCCTCACCGCCGCCATCCCGCGGCGGCGCACCGACCGCCGCGCGTACGGTGGACGCGGCGTCTCCGAAGAGACGCTGACCGGGCTGCGCCGGGCGGTCGAGGCCGAGGGGGCGTACCTGCACGTCATCCGGCGCGACCAGATGCCGATGCTCGCCACCTCCACCGCACGTGCGGCGGACGCCGAGCTGAACGACCCGGCGTACCGGGAAGAACTGCTGCGGTGGACGCACCGTCCGCAGGGCAGCGGCGACGGCGTTCCGGCCTCGACCGCGGTACGGCAGAGCCCGCGCCGGGTACCGGTCCGCGACTACGCACCGGACGGCACACCGGGCTTGACCGCCGGTGACGGCTTCGACCTCGGCGCCGAGTACGTCGTGCTGTTCGGGTCCGCCGACCAGCCCGGCGACCTGCTGTGCGGCGGCGAGGCCCTGTCGGCGCTGCTGCTCGACGCCACCGCGGACGGCCTGGCCACCGCGCCGCTGAGCGACGCCATCGAGGTCGAATGGCCGCGCCGGCTGCTGCGCGGCCTGCTGGCCGACGTCGGCGAACCGTACCTGGTGGTGCGGCTGGGCCACGCCGAGCCGGACGAGGACCTGCCGCCCGCTCCCCGGCGCCGCGCCGAAGACGTGATCGAGATCGACAACGAGTAAGCGGCGGCCGCCGCTGCCGCGAAGGAGGCAAGTGCCATGAGCACGCAGCCCTACGACGCCGGCACCCTGCGGCTCGCCGCCGGCGCGGCGATACACGCACCCTCGCTGCTCAACAGCCAGCCCTGGCTGCTGCGCCTGCGCGACGGCGGCATCGAGCTGCTCAGCGACCCGGCCCGGCGGCTCGCCGTCGCCGACCGCACCGGCTGGGCGACCCGGATCGCCTGCGGGGCGGCCACCTACAACGCCCGCCTGGCGCTGGCCGCCAACGGCACCCCTGCCGATGTGAGGCTGCGGCCGTACCCGGCACAGCCGGAGGCCGTCGCGCGACTGACGCCCGCCCTGCCACGGCCGCCGACCTACCCGGAGCTCGACCTGTTCGCGGCGGTGCCCCGGCGCCACAGCAACCGGCGCCCCTTCTGGCCCGACCCGGTGCCCGCCGACGTCCGGACCCGGCTGATCGAGGCCGCCCGTGACGAGGGCGCCTGGCTCGACCTCCTCGTCGGCATCGCTGCCCTGAGCGGCTTCGCCCAGATCGCCCGGAGCGCCGACCAGACGCTGCGGCGCGATCCGGCGTACCAGGCCGAATTCGCCGCCTGGATACACACCGAGGCGGCCGGCGACGGGGTGCCGGTCACGGCCGGCGGCCCCGCCGCCGAGCACCAGGACCTGCTGCCGCAGCGACCGTTCGCCGGTCGGCGACGGGCGGCCGGCCGGGACTTCGAACCCGAGCCGCTCGTCGGTGTCCTCGGGTCGACCGGTGACGGACCCGTCGATCAGATCAACGCCGGGCAGGCGCTGCAACGCGTCCTGCTCACGGTCACCGACGCCGGCCTAGCCGGCTCGATGATGTCCCAGCCCATCGAGGTGCCCACCGCCCGCGAGCAGCTGCGCCACTCGCTGCACCGCTCGGGCATCCCGCAGATGGCCCTGCGGATCGGGTACGGCAGCCCCGGCCATCCCACGCCCCGCCGCGACGTCGACGACGTCATCGTGCGCTGACCGGGCTGAGGGACCCGACCGGGCCTCCCGCTGCGCCGTCGTGGGCCCTCCGGGGCCGTTCAGGGACGCTGGTCCTGCGCCCGGCCGGCCGCGGCCAGCGCCTCCAGCTCGCGCATCAGCCGCTCGGTGCGCTCGGCGCCGAACGCGGCGGCCACCTCGGCGTGATGCTCGGCGGCCCGGCGGTCCAGCCGGGCGACGAGGTCGCGGCCGAGGTCGGAGAGGTAGACGGCGACCCGCCGGCGGTCGGCCGTGTCCTGGCGGCGGTAGATCACGGCGTTGTCGACCAGGCGGTCGACGGCCTTGGTGAGGGTGGGGTGCGGCATCAGCACGGCCTCGGCCAGGTCGGTCATCGAGTGACCGCGCCCGTCGGACAGCGCCCGCAGGATGCGCCACTGCTCCACGCTGACGCCCTCGGCGGCCAGCCCGGCCGCGAGCTGCCGGCTGATCTGGCGTTCGACCTCGCTGAGCAGGTACGACAGGTGTGCGCGCAGTCCGGTCGCGGCCAACTCCGATACCCCCTTTTTCGTACGCCTGACAGCGAAGATACTCGGCGCATGCCCGACGACGTCGTTCTCGTCACCGATCCGCTGGAGGCCCGGCTGCTCGCTCCCGAGCCGGGCGGGGCCGTGCGGATCGGCATCGTGGTGCCGGCGTCCGGGACCCTCGGGCTGCTGGCGCCGTCGGCGCTGAACTGCGCCGTGCTCGCCGCCGCCGAGCTGAACGCCGCCGGCGGCATCCTCGGCCGGCCGGTGGAGCTGACGCTTGTCGACGGCGGGCGGGCGCCGGCCGAGGTGGCGGCGGAGGTGGCCGGGCTGGTCCGGGCGAACGCCCTGGCCGCCGTGGTGGGCACGCACGCGAGCGACGTCCGGGTGGCGCTGATGCGCGTGCTGGGCGGGCGGGTCCCGTACGTCTTCACCCCGCCGTACGAGGGCGGCGTGCGTACCCCCGGCGTGTTTCTGCTGGGCGAGACGCCGCAGCGGCAGCTGGGGCCGGCGCTGGACCGGCTGCTGGCCGCGCGGGCCCGGCGGTGGTTCCTGCTGGGCAACGACTACGTGTGGCCGCGCCGGGTGCACGAGGTGGCCGGCCGGCGGCTGATCCGGGCCGGCGCCCGGGTGGTGGGTGAGCGGTACGTGCCGCGCGGCGGCGCGGACGCGGCGGCGCTGGTCGCCGACGTGATCGCCGCCCGGGTCGACGCGGTGCTGCTCACCCTGGTCGGCAGCGACCTGGTGGCGTTCAACCGGGTGTTCGCCCGCTCGCCGGCGGCCGGGCGGGTGGCCCGGGTGTGCGCGGCGCTGGAGGAGAACGGCCTGCTGGGCGCGGGCGGCGACGGCACCGGCGAGCTCTACGCGACGATGGGCTACTTCGCCGCGCTGTCGACCGACGCGGCGCTGGCCTTCGCGCAGCGGTACGCGGGGCGGTTCGGCATGGACGCCCCGGTGCTCAACGGCTACGGCGAGGGCACGTACGACGGGGTGCGGTTGCTGGCCGCGCTGGCCGGGCGGGCCGGCTGCCTGGCCGCGCCGGCCCTCGACGCCGTCGCCGAAGGTACCGCGGTGTCCGGCGGCCGCGGCCGGTTCGTGCTGCGTGATCGGCATGCCGTGCAGCCGGTGTACCTCGCCCGCGCCGACGGCTTCGATTTCCAGGTCATCGACGCCGATTAAATCCTTCCGATGGAAACCTTTTCTGTTTCAAGCTTTTGGTTTAGCGTCGCCCCTCAAGCACAGAAGGAGGGCCACGCATGGCTCAGCCGCCGGACGGACCGTCCACCCCCGACCTCGAGCAGTACGGCTACCGCCAGGAGCTCAGCCGCTCGCTCACCTTCACCGACCTGCTGATCTACGGGCTCATCTTCATGGTGCCGATCGCGCCGTTCGGCATCTTCGGCAGCGTGTACTCCGGCTCCGGCGGCATGGTCGCGCTGGCGTACGTGATCGGCATGGTCGCGATGGTGTTCACCGCCCTCTCGTACGCCCAGATGGTCAAGGCCTTCCCGATGGCCGGCTCGGTGTACAGCTACGCCGGCCGCGGCATCGCGCCGCCGGTCGGCTTCCTCGCCGGCTGGGTGATCCTGCTCGACTACGTGCTGGTGCCGGGCCTGCTCTACCTGGTCGCCAGCGTGGCCATGCACTCGCTCGTGCCCGGCGTGCCGGTCTGGCTGTGGCTGGTCGCCTTCGTCCTGCTCAACACGGTGGTCAACTACTTCGGCATCCAGATGACCGCGCGGGTCAACAAGATCATGCTGATCGCCGAGCTGATCGTGCTGGCGATCTTCCTGGCGATCGGCATCGGCGCGCTGGCCTCCGGCAAGGGCGCGGGCTTCTCGTTCAGCCCGCTGTTCAACGCCGACACCTTCTCCTGGTCGGTGGTGTTCGGCGCGGTGTCCATCGCGGTGCTGTCGTTCCTGGGCTTCGACGGCATCTCGATGCTGGCCGAGGAGAGCCGGGAGGACGCCCGGCAGATCGGCCGGGCCATGGTCGGCGCGCTGCTGCTCGCCGGCGTCCTGTTCATCGTGCAGACCTGGGTGGCGGCGCTGCTCGTACCAGATGCGCCCGGGCTGCTGGCCAACGGCGACCCGGAGGGCACCTCGTTCTACGACGCCGCCCGCGTCGCGGGCGGCGGCTGGCTGGCCAACCTGACCGCGCTGGCCACCGCGATCGCCTGGGGCTTCGCCAACTCGCTGGTGGCGCAGGCCGCGACCAGCCGGCTGCTCTACGCGATGGCCCGCGACCGGCAGATGCCGCGGTTCCTGGCCCGGATCAACGAGCGGCACAAGGTGCCGGCCAACGCCACCCTGCTGGTCGCCGCCGTCTCCCTGGTGCTGGGCCTCTACATGGCGAGCCGCGACGACGGCATCTCGCTGCTGTCCACCCTGGTGAACTTCGGCGCGATGACCGCTTTCCTGGCGCTGCACGTCGCCGTGGTGGTCCACTATGTGGTGCGGCAGGGCAGCCGGGACTGGCTGCGGCACCTGATCGGGCCGGTGATCGGCTTCCTGATCCTGCTCTACGTGGTGATCAACGCGGACATCGCCGCGCAGACGCTCGGCTTCATCTGGCTGGGCATCGGGGTGATCATCCTGATCACCTTCTACCTCACCGGCCGGCGCCCCGTGCTGGCCGGCCTCGCCGAAGGGAGCAAGCCGTGACCGAGGTGGTCAACTACCGCCCCACCGCGGACGAGCTGTCATACACCTTCGGCGGCCGCGAGCCGGTGCGCCGGGTCAAGCCCGGCACGATCCTGGAGCTGTACACCGAGGACTGCTTCGGCGGCCGGGTCCGTACCGTCGAGGACCTGCCGTCCCAGGTGTGCGAGTTCCCCTACCTCAACCCGGTCACCGGCCCGTTCCACATCGAGGGCGCGGAGCCGGGCGACACCCTCGCGGTGCACTTCGCCGAGATCACGCCGGCCCGCGACTGGGCGGTCTCCTCGACGTTCCCGCACTTCGGGGCGCTGACCGCCACGCACACCACGGCGATGCTGCACCCGCCGCTGGACGAGGTGGTCTGGCGCTACGACGTCGACGTCCGCGCGGGCCTGGTGCGCTACCACGCCCGGCGCGGCGACTTCAGCATGGAGCTGCCACTGGACCCCATGCACGGTACGGCCGGAGTGGCGCCCGCCGCGTTCGAGAGCCGGATGACCATCGTCCCGGACGCGCACGGCGGCAACATGGACACCCCGGAGCTGCGCGCCGGGGTGACCGCGTACTTCGGGGTGAACGTGCCGGGCGCGCTGTTCGCCCTCGGCGACGGCCACTGCCGCCAGGGCGAGGGCGAGGTCTGCGGCACCGCCGTCGAGTCCGCGATGAACACCGTGCTCATCGTCGATGTGATCAAGGGCGCGGCCACACCGACCCCGCGCTTCGAGACCGACGAGGCGCTGATGTCGGCCGGTTCGGCCCGGCCGCTGGAGGACGCGTACCGGATGAGCCAGCACGACCTGGTGACCTGGGCGGCGGACCTGGCCGGGCTGGACGTTCTCGACGCGTACCAGCTGATCAGCCAGGCGGGCGAGGCGCCGGTCGGCAACGTCTGCGACCCCAACTACACGATGCTGGCCAAGGTCGCCAAGCGCTACCTGGGCGCGGGTCAGGCGTACGAGGGCGTGCACGGCCGCCTGCGCACCGTGGCGGGTGACTACCTCTCGTCCCGGTAGCCGTCAGGAACCACGGCCGGGAAACCCTGCTTCCCGGCCGTGGTGCTGATCCCGCCGTCGCGGTGGACCTCGTCGCGATCCCTGTGGCCGATGCGGCCGATGAGCCGGGAGGGGCCGCAGGTGGCTTCACCCGCCCGCCGGTGAGCGGCCTTCCGCTACCCGACCTACGGCAAACGCTGATCAGCATTCCGGCCGAGTGGTCGATGGTGTACTTGGAACGGTAGGCCGATGCGGTTGGGGGACGTCCATGCCGGTGGAGCTGTACGCACTCGTACCGCTGATCGGCGCGGGGATCGCCGCCGTGGTGGGCGTGCTGTCCTGGCGCCGCCGCTCGACCACCCGGGCCGCCACGGGGCTGGCGCTGCTCATGGCGGGCGTGGCGTGGTGGTCCGCGCTGGTTGCCGCGGGGATCCTGATCGGTGGCAGCCCGGGTGCACGGCTCTACGGTTTGGCGATCTTCCCGGGCGCGGGCCTGGCGGTGTTCGGCGCGTTTCTGCTGTGCCGCGCGTCGGCCGACCCGGGTTTCCGCCTGTCCCGCCGGATGGTTCTGCTGCTGAGCGTGGAGCCGGTCCTGGCGAGCTTGGCCGCCGCGACGAACGACTGGCACTGGCGGTTCATGGCCGAGGTCGGAATCTCCCCCGTGTCCGGGCTGCCCGCGGTCGTCTATGGGCCGGGGTTCTGGATACACACCCTGTATTGCTACGGGCTGATCTGGTGGGGGCTCGTGGTGGTGTGGCGCGCCCGGCGCGGGTCCGCCGGCCTGCTCCGCGGTCAGCTCACCACGGTGCTGATCGGCGCCGGCCTGCCCACCGTGTTCAACGTGCTGACGGTGCTGAAGGTCTTCGGCCCGCAGGTCCCGAACTACATGTCGACTGCCTTTCTGATCTCGGGCCTGATCTTCTGGTGGGCGCTGTTCCGGCAGGGCCTGATGCGCCTGGTCCCGGTGGCCCGGGCCGTGGTGGTCGAACGGATCAGCGACGCGGTCGTGATCGTCGACGATCAGCACCGCATCCTCGACCTCAACCCGGCCGCCTGCGCCCTGGCCCGGCAGCTGATGCCGGACCTGCCGGCCGGCATCGTCGGCATGCGACTGCCCGACGTCCTGGAGCTGGCGGCCGCCGTCCATCACCCGGCCGGTCCCGCGCGGGGCCCGGTCGGTGAGCACTACCTGGCCGCGGTGTCGGCCGGCCGGATCGAGCCCCGATTCCGGGTCGGCGGCCGCGACGTCGATTTCGACATCCGGTTCAGCTCGCTGACCGACCAGGCCGGTGTCGTCACCGGCCACGCGATCGTGGCACGTGACGTGACCGAGCTCAACGACAGCAAACGGGAACTCGCCCGGGCCAACGCCACCCTGGCCCACCAGGTCGACACGCTGGAACGGGTGCGCGCCGCCCTGGCCGAGCAGGAGGTCTACCTCACCGACGTCCTCGACTCGCTGCAGGTCGCGGTCACCACCTGCGACACCACCGGCAGGATCGTGCATCGCAACCGGACCTCCCGGCAGTGGAGCCCGCACACCGCGGACGCCGGCTACATCGTCGACGTGGTCCGCCGCGACGCCCTGATCCGCGCCGACGGCTCGACCGCCTCCGAGGGCCCCCTGCGCGAGGTGATGCAAGGCGCCACCATCGAACGCGAGCTGATCATGACGCCCCCGGGCGGCCCGAGCCGCGAGGTGCTGTTCTTCAGCCGGCCCCTGCGCGACATCTCCGGCGCGATCGTCGGCGCGGTCTGCAGCAGCTACGACGTGACCGAGCTCAACGAGGGCAAACGCGGGCTGGCCCGGGCGAACGGCGAACTGGCCCGGGCGAACCGGGAGCAGGCCGCACAGCTCGAAACGCTCGAACAGCTCCGCGCCCACCTGGCCGAGCAGGTGATCAGGGACCCGCTGACCGCGTTGCACAACCGCCGCCACCTGGTCGCGATGATGGAGCTTGAGGTGGCCATGGCCGCCGCCGCGCAGCGGCGTGCGGAGACCGGCACGGGCCCGGACCCGGCCGCCGGCACCGACCAGCTGTCCGTGGTCCTGCTGGACATCGATCACTTCAAGTCGGTGAACGACACCCACGGGCACGCCGTCGGCGACGAGCTGCTGATCGCCACCGCACGCGAGCTCATGGCCGCGGCCCGCGCCGGCGACACCGTGGCCCGCTACGGCGGCGAGGAGTTCGTCGTGCTGCTGCCGGGCGCCACCATGGAGCAGGCCAAGGAGCGGGCGGAGCAATGGCGGGCCCGCTGCGCGGCCGTCTCCGTACCGTCGGCGAACGGGCCGGTCCGCGCCACCTTCAGCGCGGGCGTCGCCGGATTCCCCGACTGCGGCACGACCCCCGAAGAGCTGCTGCGGGCCGCCGACGAGGCGCTCTACGCCGCCAAGGCCGCCGGCCGCGACCGCATCCTGCTGGCCAGGAAGCTCGTCTCGTCCGGGACGACACCTTCGTGATGGCCATCAGTCCGCACACCGCCGCACCCACGACGCCGGGCGCACCGCCATCGGGTGGAGATCAGCGGCGGCCGGGCAGCGGAACCTTCGCCCAATCGGTGTCCGACGCCAGGTAGAAGCTCGGGTACGCCGGCTGGTTGTAGACCGTCTGCTGGCGAGCCACCTCGACCCGGTACTGCGGGTCGTGCATCAGGGTGTACAGCTTGTGGCCGGTCACCTCGGTGCTCAGGTAGATCCGGATCGCCGAGCTGTCGGTCGTGCGTACCAGCAGTTCCTCCCGCCAGTCGCCGAAGATGTCGGCGATCAGGCCGGCGTTGCCCTTGGTGCCGTTGTTGGCGCGGGTGCCCTCGGCGGTCAGCAGCCGGCCGCGCTTCCAGTCGTCGATGGTCGGGGTGACGTCGAGCGCGCCGTTGAGGATCTGCGTGGTCAGGTCGCCCGACCAGCGGACGCTCTGGTTGGTGCCGGGGATCGTGTCGCCGATGACCTGACCCTTCACCGTGTACAGGCCGAGCGAGCCGGTGCCGCCGGGCAGGCTCGCCCAGGACTCGATGCCGCGCTGCTCGGGCAGCACGTCACCGATCATGGCCCGGCCGGTGTCCCGGCCCGAGTACCTGCCGAACAGGACCTGGCCGGTGCGGGCGTCGCGCATGGCCATGCCGTACGGGGCGAACGTGGCGTTCTCGTGGCACGTGAAGATCTCCAGACCCGGGCGGTCCGGGTCGATGTCGGTGACGTGCATGGCGTCGCCGTGCCCGAGCCGGACGTTCTGGCCGGGTGCCGCGCTGCCTTCGGGCAGCACGTCGAACGACGAGTACAGCACGTCGCCGTTGTCGTCGAGGGTGGCGCTGCCGTAGATGATCTCCTGTTTGCCGTCGGCGTCCACGTCCGCGACGCTCAGCGAGTGGTCGCCCTGGGTGGTGATCGTGCTCCACTTGGCGCTGGTGCCGTCGCGACCGTGCGGGCCGTCGTTGAAGGGGTTGGTCATCGGCGTCCAGCCGCTGTCCACGAACCGGTTCTCGACCAGCCGACGACCGTTCCAGCGGTACGCGACCAGCGTGGTGCGGGTGTAGTAGCCGCGGGCGAAGATCACCGACGGGTTCCGGCCGTCGAGGTAGGCGACGCCGGACAGGAAGCGGTCCACCCGGTTGCCCGGTTCGATGCGGGCCATCGCGTAGTCGCCCCACATGAGGCCGTCGTCGTGGCGTCCCGGCCGGTAGTGGATGGTCTGCAGCTCGCGGTCGGACAGGCCCTCGAAGACGGTGAGGTACTCGGGGCCGTCGACGATGAAGCCCTGGAAGGCGCGCAGCGTGTTGCGGCTGCTGCGGGACGGCGCGTACACGTCCATGAAGTAGTCGGCGAGCGCCCTCGCGGACGTCTCGCTGAGCGGGTACGCGTATTTCGGTGCGATGCCGAACGCCTGCTCGAGGGTGGCGGGCCAGTGCCCGGCGACCACCTCGGGGTGCCTGTCCCAGCCGCGGAACATGTCCACGACGTGCCGGTAGTAGCCGGCGGCGCTGAGCCGGTAGTCGTCGGTGTTGCGGTAGCCGGCCCGGACGTCGTCCTCCGGCATGGTGATGTACTTCTCGGACAGCACGGCGCCGTCCCCGCCGTACCTGATGATCTTGGTGCCGGGTGCGGTCTTGATCATCATCTCGGCGCGGCCGTCGCCGTCGAAGTCGTAGACCGGGAACTGCGCGTAGTGCGCGCCGGCCCGGACGTTCACCCCCAGGTCGATGCGGTACAGCAGGGTCCCGTCGATCCGGTACGTGTCGACGAACACGTTGCCGGTGTAGCCGACCTGGGAGACGTCCTTGGAATTGGACGGGTCCCACTTGACGATGTACTCGTACTGACCGTCGCCGTCCACGTCGCCGACGCTCAGGTCGTTGGCCGAGTACGTGTACGCCTCGCCGACCGGGGTGACGCCGTCCGCGGGCTTGCGCAGCGGCAGGTCGTACCGGCCGCCGCCGGTCCACGGCGTGACCGGCCTGCCGCGCGGCCCCTCGCGTCCCGTGCCGACGGCGGCGACCTGGTATTTCGAGGTCGCGGTGCCGGCGGCGTCGAGGAAGTTGGTGCTGTCGGTGACCGTCGCGATCCTCCGGCCGTCCCGGTAGAGGTTGAAGTTCGAACCGGTGAGTTTGTATCGATGCCGGTCTCTGGGTCAACGGTTTCAGGCGAGTGGGATGGAGCCGGCATCGTCACGGTTAACCTGCAAGCATGACCGGACCCGAGCTCGGCCACCTCGACGAACTGGCCCCCGGCGTACACGGCTGGATGCAGCCCGACGGCTCCTGGTGGATCAACAACGCCGGCGCGGTGATCGACGACGGCGGCGTGTTCCTGATCGACACCTGCGCCACCGCACGGCGCACCGAACGGTTCCTGGCCGCGGTGGCCGAGGCCGGCGGCGCCGACATACGCATGGCGGTCAACACCCACCAACACGGCGATCACACGTACGGGAACAGCCTCCTGCCGTCCGCAACCGTGCTGATCGGGCACCGGCTCATGCGCGACGGCCTGCGCGACGATCCCGTGATCGACGGATGCCCGCCGTTCTGGTCCCCGGTCCCCGACTGGGGGCCGGTCCGGCGGCGGCTGCCCGACATCGCCGTCAACGGCTCGCTCACCGTCCACCACGGCGACCGCCGGATCGAGTTGCTGCACCCGGGCGGCCCGGCGCACACCACCGGCGACCTGGCCGCCTGGCTGCCGCAGGACGGCGTGCTCTTCGCCGGCGACCTGGTGTTCTCCGGCCTGACCCCGCTGGTCTTCATGGGATCGGTCACCGGCGCCCTGGCGGCGGTCGACTGGCTCGCCGACCTCGAACCGGCAGTCGTCGTGCCGGGCCACGGCCCGGCGCTGACCGGCACCGACATCGCCCGGGCATTCGACGAGCACCGCCGCTACTACCGGTGGATTCTCGCCCTGTCCGATGAGGGCATCACCCACGGCCGCACGCCCCTGGAGGCGGTCGGCACAGCCGACCTGGGCGAGTTCGGCGACTGGGCCGACCCCGAGCGGGTGGTGCTCAACCTGCACCGGGCCTACGCCGAGCGCACCGGATCCGAGTTCGACGTGATGGCCGCCCTCAAGGACGCCGTCACGTGGCTCGGTCACCCCATGCACACCTACGTCTGACCAGCGCCTGCCTGCGCGTCGTCAGCGAGCGGCCACAGCGCGCTCCAGGCTGCGACCGGAAGCGTCGCGGGCCCGCACGACGGCGTGGCAATACCCGGCCGTAGCCCCACCGACCCGGTCACGCTCGACTAAGGTCGATGTCGGCCGATATCGACTCGTCCAGCTTTGCTTGCGTACTTTTTGTAGCGTGCCGGAGGTCGACCGATGCAGAGGGGGGTGGTCCCGGACGATGAGCGGATTCGAGGTCCAGATCGGTCAGCTGCGGCATGCGGCCAGGGCTGCCGGATCCGCCGCGGACCAGGCCGGCGCGGTGCACCCCGGCACCGGCCTGGAAGCGGTGGCGACAGCATTGCCGGGTGGGGTCGCGGCATCGAGCGCGCCCATTCTGGCGTCGGCGTTCAACAAGCGCGGGACGGGATGGGCCGACGAGATCGACCGATGGAGCACCTCGGTCACCTCGGCCGCGAAGGCGTACTCCGACAGCGATGACTCCGCGAAGAGCGCCTTCGGGAAATGACTGTCAGTTACGACGACGTCCGCAGATGGGACGCCAAGGCGGTCGACAAGGCGGCCACCGGCCTGCGCGGGCAGCGGGACAAACTCACCGGCCTGCAGGACGAGCTCGACGAGGCCCGGAAATTGCCCGACTGGCACGGTGCCGCGGGCGAGAGCGCGCGCAGTTCGCTGGGAAATACGCGAAACAACGCCGAGATCCTGGTCGCGGAGCTGGCCGCCGTCGAACGGGCCCTGCAGAACGCGGCGGACGACGTCTACACCCTCAGGAGCCGGGTCGCCAACAACGACTCCCTCGCCGACACCTACCAGTTCCGCATCGCCGCCGACGGCGCGATCGTGGACAACAAGCCCGCCGACCCGCCGCCGAGGTCGCGGTTCGAGGCCGAGGACCGCGCCGAGACCCAGCGGCACCGCGAAACCATCCGGCAGCAGCTGGCGCAGGAAACCACGGCGATCCTCACCACCGCGAACAACATCGACACCACCCTCGCCCGGGTGATGCGGCTCGCGCAGGACCGCAGGATCAGCGACCACGACGCGACCACCCTGGCCGACGCCGGCAAGGGCGGGGACCTCGACGCCCAGGTGATCGACATGGAGCAGGCGCTGCGCGACGCCGGGCTGCTGACCGGGGCGCCCGCCGCCGGCCATTACCGGCAATGGCTGGAGAATGCCGTGCGCCGGGGCGTGCCCGTCGACACGATCAAGAAGATCGCCGTCGATCACCACATCACGCCCGAGGATTTCAACGTCCTCGACGCAATGGAAGAGATCCGCGAGGACGAGGACGGCAACGGGATCTTCAAGTCGTACTTCCTGATGCCGAGCGACATCAGCGGCGACGACGCCGCCAAGGCGGTGCGGATGACCTACATCCTGAACGCCGGCACCGACTACGGCACCGAGGGCGAAACGACCGACTTCGCACCGGCCCCGTACGGGTCCGAGGAACTGCGGCGAATCACCGACCGGCAACGGGAGAACTCCTGGAGCTACGACGAAGACGTGGGATTCGTGCACGGCAACGGCGGGCGGCTGGTGACCACCCCGAACGGCATGATGATGGGCCTGGGCGGGAACCTCGTCCAGGATCAGTTCAGCAAGCAGGGCGGAACGACCTGGGGCGACACGTTCATGCTGAACATCGACGACCCGAAGGACGCGGCGCAACAACTGCGGGACGTGGTGACGTCGGGCCACGCATGGTACGAAGGCGATGACGGCCCCTACCAGGGTGCTCTCGACACGGACCGGCTGCTGCACCACGAGGAGCGCCACTCCCAGCAATGGGCACGCGAAGGCTACACAAAATTCCTCGCCTCCTACGCGTGGGAAAAGATCACCGGCGGCAACGAGACCGAGGAAGACGCGGGCCTTTCCGATGGCGGATATCACTAGAGTGCTGCGCGTCGCCTGCGTCGCCGTGATCCTGGCGACGATGACCGCGGCGTGCGACACCAAGGCGCCGTACGCGCCGTCACTGCCGGCGGCGGCCGGGTTCCGCGTCGACGCCGGCGTCCTGAAACTATGGACGGGCACCCCGTGCTCCGGCGTCACGGGCCTGACGTTGATCTTCGACACCGGCACCCCGGAGAGCACGAAGCAGGTGTGGACCGCGCCGCGGCCGGGAGTGCTGGTGGAGCGGATGGACCTGCTGGCCACCGCCGGGAAATCCATCCCGGACACCGGCGGACCCCTGCAGGTCAAGCAACCGCTGCCCGCGAACTACGACTGGACCAGGGCAGAGTCGATCAACTTCTCCGTCGACGGCCCGAAAGCGTTCGGCGCCAGAGTCGACGTCGCCCAGGTGCTGCGCGAGTCGCCCCAACACCCGTCCGGAAGCTACCTGTTCGGCGAGACCGGCTGGATGGACGAGTCGGACGTTCGACGCGAGAACCAGAAGTCGTTCCTGACCGTCTGCACCCCTGACCCGAACTGATCGCGGTACACGCGGAGCCGAACATGGACACACCAGACAGCGCCCTACGGACGGTGCTGCGGCGCCTCGTGCTCGGCGCGGCCGCCTGCACCGCCACCGCGATCGTGCTGCTCGTCGGCGAGGCGGCGCTCAGCGCAGCCGGACTGACCTCCGATCCGCACGGCTACGCGGTGTTCGCCGGAATACTGTTCGCGGCGATCCTGACCCCGGTCGCGCTCGCGCTGTGGCTGCTCTACCGATCAATGCGACGACGCGGCAACTGACGGACGATCTGCGCGGAGACCTGCCGGTTCGATCCTGACGGTCAGCGGAACGCGGCGATGTTGCGCTGGACCCAGTCGGCGAAGGTAGCGGGCGCCCGGCCGAGGACAAGCTCGACGTCCGGACTGATCCGCCGCTCGGCGGGGGTGGGTTCGCCGAGGGCGTCGAGGGTGGTCTCCACAATGGGCCCGGGCATGAAGTGCAGCATCTGTGCGCGAGCCTCGTCGCGGCTATGCTCGACGAACCGGATCGGCTCGCCCAGCGCGCCGGCGATGGCCTCGGCGCGTTGCCGGGGTGTGGTGCGGGCCGGCCCGGTCGGCTCGTAGACCCGTCCGGCATGGCCGTCCCGGTGCAGGGCCGCGGCGGCGACCTCGGCGATGTCGGCCGGGTCGACGGTCGGCAGGCCGACGTCCCCGAACGGCGCGGCGACCGTCCGCCGGACACGGACCGTCTCCACCCAGGCGTACGCGTTGGAGTTGAAGGCACCGGGCCGCAGGATCGTCCATGCCAGGCCCGATTGCCGGACGGCGTCCTCGATGGCCCGCATCGTGCCGCCATGGGACGCCGACCGCGGTCGAGTGGCGACTCCGATGGAGGACAGCAACACGATGCGGCCGACTCCGCCGGCCTTGGCGACGTCGACGATGTCCCGTGGATTGAGCAATTGAGCCGAGGCCCCGCCGTCGTGAAGGAAAAGCGCGTCCGCACCGTCGAGAATGGGCCGGAGGCTCTCCGGATCGGTCAGGTCGGCCCGCCGGTGACGCGGGCCCTCCGGCGCGGCCGGGTCCGCGGACCCCCGGGCCACCGCCGTGACATGTTCACCGGCTGCGGCGAGTGCCTGCACGAGGGGCCGGCCGACGTTGCCGGTCGCTCCCGTAACTACGATCATAAGTAACTCCGAGGTCATCTCAGTCGTGTTCGTCGATGCCCGAAACGGGCGAGAACTCGCGGGCCGAAGACGGCCTTTCGCAGCGACTCGATGACGCTAACATCGTCGATTCAGTAGTTACCTAAAGGAAAGTAGCTATCCGGGTCGGCCTGAAGGAATGGTAGGAACACGGTGACGGTGGTGCCGGGCTCGGGGTGCGCGCATCGGCCGGCGGGGGGCTCGCCGACGCCGTGGTGGGTGCCGTTGCTGCAGATCCTGAGCTCGCCGCGGTGGGCGGTGACGATGGCGTCGACGACCGCGAGGCCGAGGCCGGTGCCCGGCCTGCTGCGGGAGTCGTCCGCCCGAGTGAACCGCGCGGTGGCCCGCGCGAGGAAGGCCGGGTCCATGCCGGGTCCTTCGTCGTGCACCCGGACGTAGACGGCGGCGCCGGCCCGTCCCGTGACGACGGTGATGGGTGGCCGCCCGTGGCGGGCGGCGTTGTCGAGCAGGTTGGTCAGCACCTGTCGGAGCCGGGCGGCATCGCCGCGGGCCACCGCGGGCTCGTGGTGCTCGGCGCGGGTGTGCGGGTAGCGGGCGGCGGCCTCGTCGGCCAGCGCGGCGAGGTCGGCGGTGTCGTCCGGCGCGGGCGGGGGCTGGACGCCGACGGTGAGCAGCGTGTCGGCGAGCTCGCGCAGGCGGTCGGCGTCGGCGGCCACGTTGCGCAGGGTCTCCTCGAGCTCGGCGGTGCTGCGCGGACGGCGAAGCGCGAGCTCGATCTCCGTGCTGATCAGGGTCACCGGGGTACGCAGCTCATGGCTGGCGTCGTGGACGAACTGGCGTTCCCGGTCCAGGGCGCTCTCCAGCGCGGCGAGCATCTGGTTCAGGGTGCGGCCGAGGCGGGTGATCTCGTCGTCGGCGCGTTCGGGCACGGCCAGGCGCAGCCCGGTCGCGCCGCCGGCGATGCGGGCGGCCTCGGTGCGGTAACGCTCGACCGGGGCGAGCGCGGCCCGGGTGAGCCGGTACCCGACGCAGGAGGCGACGGCCAGGGCGGCGAGGTTGGCCAGGGCGAGCTGGCCGATGAGCTCGCGCAGGGCCTCGTCGCGCTGGTCGCGGCGCACGGCGACCAGCGCCACGACCGGGCGGCCGGGGGCGGCGGTGTGCAACGGGACGGCGTACAGGCGCAGGGTTCTGGCCCGGATGGGGAACAGCGGTCCGCGGTCGGCGCGGACGGTGCCCGTACGGGCGGTGGTGAACTGGCCGTCGCCCAGCAGGGAGCCGCCCGTGAGGCCGGAGCTGGCCGCGACGACCCGGTTCGCGGCATCGAGGAGCTGGTATCCGGTGCCGGTGGTGACGGCGGGCGGGCCGCCCCGCGCGAGCGACGTGGTGAGCTGGCCGGCCTGGGCCGCGAGGTCCTCGTTGAGGCGCAGGTCCAGGGCGTAGCGCACGCGCAGGTAGACGAAGGCGCCCGCCCCGGCGAGGACGATCAGCATGGCGGTGGCGAAGCCGGCGATCAGCCGGAACCGCAGCGGCAGCCGGCCCAGCCCGTGCGGGCGGCGGGGGTTGGTCACGGGTCAGCCGCCGTCGGGTTCGAGGCGGTAGCCGGCGCCGCGCAGGGTGGTGATGGCGCGCCGGGCGAAGGGCTTGTCGACCTTGGCGCGCAGGCTGGCGATGTAGACGTCGATGACGTTGGAGCGCAGGTCGGTCTCGCCGTCCCAGACCTCGTCGAGGATCTGGTAGCGGGTGACGCACTGCCCGGCGCGGGACATCAGCAGGGCGAGGACGTCGAACTCCCGGGCGGACAGCTCGATCTCGGTGCCGCCGCGGGACACCCGCCGGGCCGCCGGGTCCAGGCGCAGGTCCCCGGTCTGCAGCGCGGTGCCGGCCCGATCGGCGGCGCGCCGGTGCAGTGCCCGCAGCCGGGCGAGCAGTTCGTCGAAGGAGAACGGCTTCGGCAGGTAGTCGTCCGCTCCGGCGTCCAGGCCGTCGATCCGGTCCGGTACCGCGGCGCGCGCGGTCAGCATGATCACCGGTATCCGCACGCCCCGGTCGCGCAGGGTGCGGCAGACCGTCAGCCCGTCGAGGCCGGGCAGCATGCCGTCCAGCACGACCGCGTCGTAGTCGCCGCCGGTCGCGGCCAGCAGCCCCTCGCCGCCGGTGTGCCGCACGTCGGCGGTATGGCCGGCCTCGCGCAGCCCCCGCGCGAGCAGGCCGGCCAGGCGCGGCTCGTCCTCGACCACCAGCACGCGCATCGGACCCCTCCCCCGCTCGCCTCGCCGCCGTGTCGCGGGTCAGTGCATCATGCCTGCCCGCCGGCTTCATGTGCCTTT
The DNA here is from genome assembly GCF_040638275.1 of Actinoplanes sp. NPDC026623. Classification (NCBI taxonomy): domain Bacteria; kingdom Bacillati; phylum Actinomycetota; class Actinomycetes; order Micromonosporales; family Micromonosporaceae; genus Actinoplanes; species Actinoplanes sp. NPDC026623. Next base: position 50,140 of record NZ_JBEZXZ010000041.1, read on the forward strand.
CATGGTCGGCTCCTACGCTGCTGGGATGCGAGCATGAACGACATGCGACACGCCCGTCGAGCCTCACGGTTTGAGGCGCGGAGGCACCGGTGAACCAGGCGGAGGCCGCACGCCGGCGGATGTGGCCGCTGTACGCGGCGGGGTTCACGACCGCCTTCGGTGCGCACGCGATCGCCGCGAACCTCGGCGGCTTCGCGCCGGGCGCGGTCACCTCGCTGCTGGTGCTCGGCGGCCTGCTCGCCCTGTACGACGGCGCCGAGGTGCTGCTCAAGCCGGTCTTCGGCGTCCTGGCCGATCGCGTCGGCGCCCGCCCGGTGCTGCTCGGCGGCCTGGTGGCGTTCGCCCTGGCCTCCGCCGTCTACGCGGTCGCCGACAGCCCCGGCTGGCTGTGGGCCGCACGGCTCGGGCAGGGCGCCGCCGCCTCCGCGTTCTCCCCGGCGGCCTCCGCGCTGGTGGCTCGCCTCAACCCGGCGGCCACCCACGGCCGGGCGTTCGGCTCGTACGGCTTCTTCAAGTCCATCGGCTACACCCTCGGCCCGCTGCTCGGCGGCCTGCTCGCCTGGGCCGGCGGCCTGCGCCTGCTGTTCGTGGTGCTCGCCGTGCTCGGCGCGGCGGTCGCGGCCGCGGCGGCGCTCGCCATCCCCGCCGTGCCGCCGCTGCCCAAGGCCCGGCAGACGGTGCTCGACCTGGCCCGCCGCCTGACCGACCCGGCCTTCCTGACCCCCACCGCCGCGCTCGCCGCGGCCACCGCGGCGCTGTCGGTCGGCGTCGGTTTCCTGCCCGTCTCCGGCCGCGCGGCCGGGCTCGGCCCGATCGCCACGGGTGCCGCCGTGTCCGTCCTCGCCGCGTGTGCGGCGCTCGTGCAGCCGCGCGC
>NZ_JBEZXZ010000042.1:0-50767 GCF_040638275.1 Actinoplanes sp. NPDC026623
CCCCGATGATCCTCGCCGTCATCGTGCTTCTCATCGCGATCGCCGCCGGCATCGCGGTGACGGTCTTCATCGGGAGCTGGTGGGCGGTCGCCCCCGGCGTCGCGGTCGGCTGCGGGGTCGAGCGCTTCCTGCGGCGGCGGGAGCCCGCGCGGGTGCGGGAGGCGCGGATGCGTGCCGTCGCGGACCTGCCGCTGAGCTCCGACCTCCTCGCCGCCGCGCTGCGCGCCGGAGCCCCCGTCGACCGGGCGGTGTCCGCGGTCGCCGAGGCTCTCGGCGGTCCGCTGGGGGAGCGGCTCGACCGGGTCGGCCGGTCGCTGCGGCTCGGCGCGGATCCCCCGGAGGCGTGGGCGCACCTGGCCGACGTCGCCGGCGCGGAGCGGCTCATCGCGGCCGCGGTCCGATCCAGCGCCAGCGGCGGGGCCCTCGCCCGCGCGCTGACCCGGCTCGCCGACGACCTGCGCGGCGACCGGGCCGCGGCCGCCGACGCCGCCGCCCGCCGGGCCGGGGTCCTCATCGTGCTGCCGCTCGGCCTCTGTTTCCTGCCCGCCTTCGTGCTCGCCGGCCTCGTGCCGGTGGTGGTCGCCGTCCTCGGCGACGTCCTGTGACAACCCGACAAAGAAGGAGATCCACGTGCGCAGACTCATCACCCGCCTCGCCACCCTGCGGGGCGACGAGGGCATGAACACCGCGGAGTACGCCGTCGGCACGCTCGCCGCGGTGGCGTTCGCCGGCGTTCTCTACAAGGTGCTCAGCAGCCCGAGCGTGCAGGCGGCCCTGACCGGGGTCATCAACGAGGCGCTGAAGTGACCGGGCGCCGGTGGCCCGGCCGGCTGCGGACGCTCGGGCGCGACCGTGGTGCGTTCACCGCAGAGATGGCGGCCGGGCTGCCGGCGCTCCTGCTGCTGCTGTTCGCCGGGCTGACCGCGGTCGGCGCGGTGACGGCGAAGGGCCAGTGCGTCGACGCGGCCCGGGAGGGTGCGATTCTCGCCGCCCGCGGCGGCCCGGGTGGCGAGAACGCCGCGCGGATCGCCCCGGCGGGCGCCCGCGTCGAGGTCGCGGAGCGCGGGGACGAGGTGATGGTGACGGTTCGCGCAGGGGTGCCGATTCTGGGTGGCCACCTGCCGGCGATCACGGTGGACGCCACCGCGGTCGCCGCGCGCGAACCGGACGGGTCGGGGAGCGTGCCGTGAGCGTCGGTGGTCCTGCCGGCCGGGACCGTGGGGCGGCGTCGATCTTCGTGTTGGCGGTGGGGTTGGTGCTGGTGGCGGCCGGGGTCGCGGGAGCGGCAGTCGGCGCGGCGCGGGTGGGGCGACATTTGGCCCGCACCGCGGCCGACCTGGGTGCACTGGCGGGTGCGGTGCGGGCCATCGAGGGCCGCGACGCGGCCTGCGCCCGGGCGGCACAACTCGTCGCCGCGAACGGCGGCCGGACCAGGTCCTGCCGGCTCGACGGCCTGGATCTCATCCTCGAGGTCGAGGTGACCGTGACGCCGTTTCCGGGCCTGACCCGGTATGCGACGGCGGTAGCCCGGGCCGGGCCGATCACCGCGCCCGTCGGTTGACCCGCCGCCCGCCGCCCGCCGCCCGCCGCCCGCCGCCCGCCGCCCGCCGCCACCGCCGGTTGACTTCGCCGCGCTGAGCTGACGGCCCTCGGCGGCTGGAAGATCGAGAATTGTCGGTGGGTTGACAACCTGATCAACCGCTCGGGCGTATGGGGTGCATGACGGTGCAGACGAGCGGGTGTGAACGTGGCAGGTGACGCACCCGAGGAAGCCCGGGTCGCGTTCACCGGTTTCTTCAACGACAGCGGGCGGCGGCTGGTGAGGCTGGCGTACCTGCTCGTCGGGAACCTGGGCGATGCCGAGGAGGTGACACAGGAGGTGTTGGAGGAGCTGTACCGCCGGTGGGCTGACGTGCGCCCGGACACCGTCCTGGCGTACGCCAGGAGGGCGGTCGTGAATCGGTCACGCAGCCTGTTGCGCCGCCGGGCTGTGGCGCGGCGGTTCGCGCCGCGACTGGCCCAGCCCGAGCAGGCCGGGCCGGCTCCGATCGAGGACGGGTGGCTGTGGGACCTGGTGCGGACCTTGCCGCGGCGGCAGCGCGAGGTGGTGGTGCTGCGGTATTGGTGCGATCTGGGCGAGGCGGACATCGCGCGGGTGCTGAGCGTCAGCACCGGAACGGTCAAGTCCAGCGCCCACCGCGCTCACGCCCGGCTCGCCACCGCGTTGGCGGAGCACGACAGCGCAGTAACCGAGGATCAGAAGGGAGCGCGGTGATGGACGAGCTCGACCGGCGCCTGAGGAACGTGCTGACCAAGGCGGGCGAGCGTGCCGACCCGGCCGCCGCGCGACTGCGTAACCCGGCCACCGCCCCGCCGCGCAAGGCCGCGCGGTTCGGCTCCGGCGGCCGGCACACCACCTGGCTCATGGTCGCGGCGTCCAGCGTGGCCGTCGTGGCCGTCGCGGTGGGTATCGCGGCCGGGATCCCGTCGATGATCGGAAACACGGGTCCGGCGGCAACCCCCGGACCGGCCGGGTCCACCGGCCCGACCGTCGGAAGGGCGGACGGCACCCACCCGCTCTGGAGGCTGGGCGCCGCGGAGAACGAGCCGTGGGCGTACGACCAGTTGACCATCGGCCGGCAGGTGACGCCGCCGGTCCCGTACACGCAGAATCCGGAGCTGGTGCCGGAGCTCGCGAAGGTGCCGACGTTGGTGACCCGGGCCGGCCCGATCCGGTTCCCCGGCACGAAGGGGGTGCACCTGGTCGCGCAGCGCCCAGCGGGCGTGTTCATCGCGGTGGCCGGCACCGGTGGCGGCGACGGCCTGTTCGACGTCGACTTCGAGCTCGTCACCGCGGACAACACCCGGCGCACGCTTCATCACAGCCCCGCGGTGGGCAGCTACGAGGTCTCTCCGGACGGCACGAAGCTGGCGCTGAGTACCTGGCTCGACCGGAAGAGCCAGCGCAGTGCACCGGCGGTGGAACTGGTCGACGTGGCCTCCGGCAGCGTCATCCAGCGGATGGCGGGCCCCTTCACCCAGGTGAGGTGGGCGTCCGACACCGTCCTGGTGCTCGGCGGCAAGCGGGGCGAGGCGACCAGCCTGGCCTGGCGCGCGCCCTGGACCGGCGAGGGCGAGCGGATCCCGGTGCGCGCAGGCTCCACTTTCGCTGTCGCCGGTGGGTTGCTGGCCTGGGACGATGCCACGGGATGCCTGCAGAAGCTGGACGGCGAGGCGACCGTGACCGCTGCCAACTGCAACGGCTGGAGCCTCGCCGGGTTCGTCTCCCCCGGCGGCCGGTACGTGTCGCTGGAGTGGGCCGACGGCAGCAGGTTCGGCGTTCTCGACCTCAGCCGGAACCAGGTCCGGTCCTGGCCGGTCCCCGGCCAGAACCCGTCTTGGCTGGGGCCGGCCGACGTCCTGCTCTCCGAGGCCGGCACCGACGACACCCCGCGGGACGCCCGCTGCGACCTGACAACCGACACCTGCTCCCTCGCCCCGAACTCCGTCACCGACTACGGGGCGGACTGGCTCGGCGGGTAGCAACGACGTCGGTACGCCGGACCCGTGTGCCGCCGGGTCCGGCGATCCCGGCTGCGGGCTGCGGGCCGTCCGGGTGGATCACCCGGTGCGGGCGGTGCCGGCGGCGAGCACCGTCGCGGCCGCCGGCACCGGGCGTTCAGTCGCCCTCGGCCTCGCCGAAGGGGTCTTCGATGACCACCGCCCAGTCACCGGTCATGCCGTCCGGGACGGCCGTGAGGACCACCGTGTCGCCCCTGTGGATCCTCGCGCCCGGGACGCTGCCCACGGCGCACGCGGCCAACGAGTAGTCCCAGAACCGGCAGGTGTCCACCGTCGCGCCGTTGATGGTGACGTTGACGGCACCCGGCGTGTTCGCGTGCACGGTCGTGCCGGCGCCGGTCCAGGCGAACGTCCTCGTCACCGGCGCCTGCGGGTCGGCCGGGTCCGAGCGCAGCACGTGGGCGCGGACGGTCGGGTCCGCGGCGGTCGGGTTGTCGGCGGGCAGCTCGAGGGGCTGCAGCGTGGCCGGCCGCGGCGGGTACGGGTACGCGGCCGGGTCGACGGGCACCCCGACGGCCAGGCCGAACTCGGCGGTCGGAGCACCCTCGGTGAAGGTGAGGACGAGGGTGGCCGGCTTGCCGGCCGCGAGGTGGAGCTCCTTGCCGGCCTTGGGCAGGGTGACGAATCCGGCACACTGCTCGCCTTGGCTCACCGGCCTGCCGTTGAGGCTCAGGGCGTGCGGATGATCGCCCTCGCACCGGGTCAGGAAGGACAGCCCGTCGACGGTGGCCGGCGTGAACGTCAGGGTGACCGACTTCGCCGGCGGAAGCGCCGTCTTCGTCGCGATGACCCGGTGGCCGGAGTCGTACTCGGGGAAGCCGTCGATCATGCGTACCTGTGCGGGGGCGACGGCGGACGTGCCGCGCTGGTGGTCCGGCACGACCAGCGTGCCCATCCCCACGGCGGCGACCGCGAGGGCCGTCGCGGCCCCGGCCGCGATCTGCCGGCGCCGGCGCCGGACGCGCAGCCGGTGGTGCACGCCGTCGAGCATCCGGTGCCCGGGGAAATCGCTGTGGTCGGTGGCGGACCGCTCGTCGAGCACGTCCCGCAGCTCGGTGAGGTTCATGAGAAGGCTCCTTCGCGGGTCAGGGTCTCGTCGAGGCGCAACTTCGCCAGGGCCTTGCTGGCCTGACTCTTGACGGTGCCGACCGAGCAGCCCATCGCCTCGGCGATCTCCGCCTCGGCCAGCGCGTCGAAGTAGCGCAGCACGATCACGGCTCGTTGCCGGGCCGGCAGCCGGCGGAGCGCGTGCCAGACTTGCTCGCGTTCGTCGTGCCCGGGGTACGGGTCGGTCGCCGACTCCGGCAGCCGGTCGGTCGGCACCTCGGCCCGCCACCGCCGCCGCCACCAACTGGTGTTGGTGTTGACCAGGACGCGACGGACGTACGGCTCCGGGTCGCCGTCGATGCGGCGCCAGGCCGACCAGGCCTTGACCAGGGACGCCTGCAGCAGGTCCTCGGCGAGCGCCCAGTCCTGGGTGAGCAGGAACGCGGTCCGCAGCAGCCGCGCGGAGCGGCTCACCACGAACTCGTCGAATCCTTCAGTTGTCACAGCGGCGCCTCTCATCGGGTGTCGCTGTTCAATACGCCCTGGCGGGGCCACGACGTTGCCTGGGTTTTCGGGGGTTTCGCGAGGGGCCGGGTTTGCGGCGACATGGACCCGTCAACCCGATCAATTCCGGTCGGCGAGGGCGCTCAGCACCGCGTCCAGCACCGCGATCGCGCCGTTGCGGTCCAGCGGGTTGTTGCCGTTGCCGCACTTCGGCGACTGCACGCACGACGGGCACCCCGTCTCGCAGCCGCACGACGCGATCGCCTCCCGGGTCGCCGACAGCCAGGCGGACGCCGTCGCGTACGCGCGTTCCGCGAAGCCGGCGCCGCCCGGGTGCCCGTCGTAGACGAATACCGTCGGTGCCTCGGTGTCCTGGTGGTTCGCGGTCGACAGGCCGCCGATGTCCCAGCGGTCGCACGTGGCCATCAGCGGCAGCAGCCCGATCGCCGCGTGCTCCGCCGCGTGCAGCGCACCCGGCACGTCCGGCGGCTGCACCCCGGAGGCCGCCAGCAGCCGCGGGGAGACGGTGAACCAGACCGCCACCGTACGCAGCTCGCGGGGCGGCAGATCCAGCGGCCGGGTGTCGATGACCTCGCCCGAGCCGATGCGCCGCCGCTGGTAGGACACCACCTGGTTGGTCACGTCCACCTCGCCCAGGAACAGGCCCACCGGGCCGGCGTCCACGCGCTCGCGGACCGAGACCACCGACAGGTCCGTCACGTCGCGGGCGTGTGTCGACCAGTCCGGCTCCGCCGCGTGGACCAGCGCCACCGCGTCGTCCAGGTCGAGGTCGTCCACCACATGGGAGACGCCCTGGTGCAGGTAGACCGCGCCGGCATGCAGCATCACGTGGGATGAGCCCTGGTCGACGGTGCCGAGCAGGCGGCCGGTCGCCGATTCGACCACCGACACCGGCGCGCCGCCGGTGCCGCGCAGGTCGACCGCGGGCCGTCCCCGGTGCGTCCAGTACCAGCCCGACGGGCGCCGGCGCAGCGCCCCCGACGCGGTCAGCGCCGCCACCGCCTCCCGGGCGGGCTCGCCGCCGAACAGTTCGAGGTCCGGCTCGGTCAGCGGCGCCTCGGACGCCGCGCAGCACAACTGCGGCCCCAGCACGTACGGATTGGCCGGGTCCATGACTGTCGCCTCCACCGGGCGGCCGAAGAGCGCCTCCGGGTGGTGGACCAGGTAGGTGTCCAGCGGATCGTCGCGGGCCACCAGCACCGCCAGCGCCTCACCGCCCGCGCGGCCGGCGCGGCCCGCCTGCTGCCACAGCGACGCCCTGGTGCCCGGGTAGCCGCAGATCAGCACCGCGTCCAGGCCCACCAGGTCGACGCCGAGTTCCAGCGCGTTCGTCGAGGCCAGCGCCAGCAGCTCGCCCGAGAGCAGGGCCCGCTCGATGGCCCGCCGGTCCTCCTTCAGGTAGCCCGCGCGATACGCCGCCACCCGGTCGCCCAGGCCGGGCACCGCCTCGTCCAGGCCCCGCCGGGTCATGGCCGCGACGACCTCCGCGCCGCGCCGGGAGCGGACGAACGCCAGCGTCCGGACGCCGGCCACGACCGCGTCCGTCAGCAGGTCCGCCGTCTCCCGCAGCGCCGACCGGCGCACCGGCGGCAGCTCGACCTCATCATCGGGGGAAGGCGGCAGCAGCGGCGGCTCCCACAGCACGAACGTCACCGCGCCGCGAGGCGACGCGTCCTCGGTCACCGGGGTCACCGGCAGGCCCGTCAGCCGGGATGCCGCGTCGCCGGGTTCGCCCGAGGTCGCGGACGCCAGGATGAACGTCGGGTCGCCGCCGTATCGTGCCGTCAGCCGGCGCAGGCGGCGCAGCACGTGCGCCACGTGCGAGCCGAAGACGCCCCGGTACGCGTGGCATTCGTCGATCACCACGTACTCCAGGCGGCGCAGGAACGTGCCCCAGCGGGCGTGCCCCGGCAGCAGCGCGTGGTGCAGCATGTCCGGGTTCGTCAGCACGAACCTGGAGTGCTGCCGGATCCACTCGCGTTCCTCGCGCGGCGTGTCACCGTCGTATGTGGCCGGCCGCACGCCGTCGAGGCCCAGCCGGGCGAGCGCGCGCGACTGGTCCGCCGCGAGGGCCTTGGTCGGCGACAGATAGAGCACCGTCGCCCGGGAATCACCCAGCAATTTGGTCAAAGCAGGCATTTGGTACGCCATCGACTTGCCCGACGCGGTGCCCGTGGCCACCACCACGTGGCTCTTGTGGTGCGCCAGCGTCGCCGCCGCGGCCTGGTGCTCCCACGGCCCGGTGATGCCCAGATCCGCGTACGCGGAAATCAGTGCCGGCGCCACCCAGCCCGGCCACGGGGTCTTACGCCCAGGTCGGGCGGGCTCGCGCCGCACGTGTGTCACGGGCGATTCGCCGGCCGGGGCGGCGGTGCCGGCGCGCAGCCGGTGCAGCAGTTCGACGGGTCCGAGCCCGGGAGAAGCGCCGCGTGCGGCCGGGATGCCCGGGACGGTCGTGGTCACGATCTGCACTGTGACACCGCCATGCCCCGAACCTCAAACGGGTACGAGGGAGGTGCCGACGCGGCGGTCCCGGACCGGCGGTGGTTAGATTCGCTGTGGAGATCGGCTGCCGGAAAACTTGCCCCCGAGGGAGGAGGACCGATGGAGCTGTCGCTGACAACCCGGGCTGTCGGCGAGCACACGGTGCTCGATGTCGGCGGTGAGGTCGATGTATACACCGCGCCGCGCCTGCGTGAGCGCCTCGTCGAGTTGGTCGACGGCGGCTCGCGCAACGTTGTCGTGGATCTCGCGCGCGTCGATTTTCTCGACTCCACCGGCCTCGGTGTCCTGGTCGGCGCCCTGAAACGGCTGCGCGCCGCGAACGGCACGTTCGGCCTGGTCTGCTCGAAGGAGCCGCTGCTCAAGATCTTCCGGATCACCGCGCTCGACCAGGTGTTCCCGATCTTCCCCTCCGTCGAGGCGGCCATCTCGACGTCGGCCGGAGATGGCGACGACATCCACCCGTCGGCGTGATGGCAACGGTACGGCTGTCTTTCTCCCCCGCGCCGGTGCATGTCCGCACGGCCCGGCTGGTCGGCGTGGCGGTGGCCCGCCGCGCGGGTGTCGCCGAGGAGTTGCTCGATGAGGTCCGGCTGGCGATCGGCGAGGCCTGCACGCGCGCGGTCGCCCTGCACCGCCAGTACGGCCTGCCGGACCTGGTCATGGTGGAGATGTCCGACTCCGACTCCTACACGGTGCGGGTCGTCGACCGCGCGCCGATCGAGGCGAGCGTCGGCCTGGCGAAGCTGCCGCCGGACGAGCTGGCCGACGAGTCGCTGACCGACGAGGCGCTGACCACCGGCGTCGGCTTCGCGCTGCTTGCCGGATTCGTGGACGACCTTCAGGTGCGCCCGGTCGACGACGGCGCCGGCACCGAGGTCCGCATGGTCTGGCCCGTGCACCGCCGCTGAGGCGCGAACGGGAGTACCGCGCGGATGAAAAATCCGCGCCGGGCGCGGGGCGCCGGTGACGCCCGACGAGGCCGCGGAGCCTAGGCCGTAACCGATTCGGGCGCCAACCGCTAACACAGCGGTAAACATCACCACGACACGGCCGGATCCGGGTGTGACCACTGACACGTCTGGCCGATACAGTACGCCGGTAATCAGCTACTGCTCCCTGGTCCCGCGTCCGCGGGCCCGGGTGTCGTCTCCCCGAGCAGGGAGTGCGCCCGCGGTTTCGTCCGCTGTCGGGTGCGTTCGGCGTACAGGAGGACATTGATGTCCGGGACCTCCATAAACCTTGCCGCGGAAAGCGGCGGGGTGTCCCTCAGCAGTCAAAACGTCACGTTCGTCATCGTTGCGATCGTCTTCGCGCTGGTGGCGCTGGCCTTCGCTGCTGTTTTCGTCAAATCGGTGCTCGCTGCCGGTCGCGGCACGACCAACATGCAAGAGATCGCCGGGGCGGTGCAGGAAGGCGCGTCCGCGTTCCTGTTCCGGCAGTTCAAGACCCTCGCCATCTTCGTGGTGATCGCGGTCGTGCTGCTGTTCCTCCTGCCGGTGCACAACACCGACAGCGAGACCGCGGTGAAGATCGGCCGGTCGCTGTTCTTCATCGTGGGTGCGGTCTTCAGCTCGTTCATCGGCGGCGCGGGCATGGCGCTCGCCACCCGGGCCAACCTGCGGGTCGCCGCGGCGGCCGGAGAGTCCGGCGGTCGCGAGAAGGCCATGGGCATCGCGTTCCGCACCGGCGGCGTGGTCGGGTTCCTCACCGTGGGCCTCGGCCTCTTCGGCGGCGCGCTGGTCGTGCTGATCTACCGCACCGACGCGGCGACCGTGCTCGAGGGCTTCGGCTTCGGCGCCGCGCTGCTGGCCATGTTCATGCGGGTCGGCGGCGGCATCTTCACCAAGGCCGCCGACGTCGGCGCCGACCTGGTCGGCAAGGTCGAGCAGGGCATCCCGGAGGACGACGCGCGTAACCCCGCGACGATCGCCGACAACGTGGGAGACAACGTCGGTGACTGCGCCGGCATGGCGGCCGACCTCTTCGAGTCGTACGCGGTCACGCTGGTCGCGGCCCTGATCCTGGGCCAGGCGGCGTTCGGCCAGGACGGCCTGATCTTCCCGCTGATCGTCTCCACGGTCGGCGTGGTCATCGCGATCGTCGGCGTCTTCATCACCCGGCTGCGGGCCTCGGACAAGAACGGCCTCACCGCCATCAACCGGGCGTTCTACATCTCGGCCGTGCTCTCCGCGGTCATCGTGGCGATCATCAGCTTCGTGTACCTGCCGGACAGCTTCGCGGGCTTCGGCGCGGACGCCGGCATCGACCCGGGTGTGATCGACAGCGGCGCCAACCCGCGCTGGGTCGCGATCGGCGCCGTCGTCATCGGCATCGTGCTGGCCGCCGCCATCCAGGCGCTGACCGGCTACTTCACCGAGACCGAGAAGCGCCCGGTGCAGGACATCGGCAAGTCGTCGCAGACCGGCGCGGCCACCGTCGTGCTGGCGGGCATCAGCGTCGGCCTCGAGTCGGCCGTGTACTCGGCGCTGCTGATCGGCGCCGGCGTCTTCGGCGCGTACCTGCTCGGCGGCACGTCCATCACGCTGTCGCTGTTCGCGGTCGCGTTGGCCGGCACCGGTCTGCTGACCACGGTCGGCGTCATCGTCGCGATGGACACCTTCGGCCCGATCTCCGACAACGCGCAGGGCATCGCGGAGATGTCCGGCGACATCGACGAGAACGGCGCGCGAATCCTGACCGAGCTCGACGCGGTCGGCAACACGACCAAGGCGATCACCAAGGGCATCGCGATCGCCACGGCCGTGCTGGCCGCGACGGCGCTGTTCGGCTCCTACACCAACACGCTGCAGGCGTCGCTGGCCGACGCGGGCATCTCGGGCGATCGGATCGGCACCGAGATCCTCAACATGCTGAACCTCTCCAACCCGCGCAACCTGGTCGGCCTGCTGATCGGCGCCGCGGTGGTGTTCCTCTTCTCCGGCCTGGCGATCAACGCCGTGTCCCGCTCCGCGGGCGCGGTCGTGATGGAGGTACGCCGCCAGTTCCGCGAGTTCCCGGGCATCATGGAGCGCACCCAGCGCCCCGAGTACGGCAAGGTCGTCGACCTCTGCACCCGGGACGCCCAGCGCGAGCTGCTCACCCCCGGCCTGCTCGCCATCCTGGCGCCGATCGCGGTGGGCTTCGGCCTGGGCGCGGGCGCGCTGGCCGCCTACCTGGCCGGTGCGATCGGCACGGGCACCCTGATGGCCGTCTTCCTGGCCAACTCGGGTGGCGCGTGGGACAACGCCAAGAAGCTCGTCGAGGACGGCGCGTACGGGGGCAAGGGCTCCGAGGCGCACGCCGCGACGGTCATCGGCGACACCGTGGGTGACCCGTTCAAGGACACCGCCGGACCGGCCATCAACCCGCTGCTCAAGGTGATGAACCTGGTGTCGCTGTTGATCGCTCCGGCCGTGGTGACCCTCAGCATCGGCAGCGACAAGAACAACGCGGCGCGGATCGCGCTCGCGGTCGTCGCGGCGCTGATCGTCGCGGGTGCGGTCGTCTGGAGCAAGCGCAAGCCCATCTCCATGGGCGAGGATGCCCCGGCCACCGAGACCCAGTCGGAGCGCATCAGCGCCTGACCGGATCGACGTATCGGAGGGCGCCCGGCACTCGCCGGGTGCCCTCCGACGCGTGTTGGCCGTACGCTGCAATCCATGCGCACGGCCCGCTCCGCATCCTCACTCATCGTTCTTTCGCTCGTCGTGACACTGGGTGGTTGCGCCGGCGGTCCCGCGCCCCGCGCCTGGGCCGCCTCGGTCTGCACGGTGCTGTCCCCGTGGCGCACCGAGATCGGCACCCTGGCGACCCGCACCCAGCAGCAGATGACCGCCGAGACGACGCCGGCGCAGGCCAAGGAGAACCTCATGCGGCTCTTCGGCGGCGCCGAGTCGGCCAGCGAGAAGGCCCGGGCCGGCGTGCAGCGGGCCGGCGTGCCCGACGTGGACGAGGGCAAGGAGGTCGCGGACGGCTTCACCGCGTCGCTCGGCGCGATGCGTGACGCCTACGGGCGGGCCAAGACGGGCGTCGAGGCGCTCGCGACCAGCCCGTCCAAGGACTTCTACGCCAAGGTCAAGTCGGTCGTGGAGGTTCTGAACACCGAGTACCAGCAGAGCGAACTGGACACCAGCCGGCTGGATTCCGAGGAGCTCAAGAAGGCGTTCGACGAGGCGCCCGAGTGCCGATGACGGAGCGCCGCTGATCATGGCCGAGCCCGGGTGGCCGCTGATTCCGCGCGAGGTGCTGCCCGCGCCGGTTGAGCCCGCCCCCCGGCGTGGCCGGCGCCGCACGATCACGGCCGTCCCGGCCGGCCGGCAGTTGTCGATCTTCGGGGTCGAGGCGGCCGACCCGTCGCTGTTCGACCTGGTCGGCCTGCTGGCCGGCCCGGGCCGGCTGGGCCGGATGGGCGGCACGGCCCGGGTCTCGGTCCGGGTCGACGCGGCCTGGCGGGTGCACGTGCTGGTGGACGAGCTGGTCTCGCGCGGCCTGGTGGTCAACTGGGCGCCGGTGGCCGGCGAGGAGCGGAACGAGCCGGTGGCCGAGCTCACGGTGGAGCCGGTTGAGCAGACGATGGCGCACACGGCGGAGCCGCCCGGGCAAGACCCTGCCGACGAGCCGGCGGGTAAGAAGGAGAGCGCGGAGCCGGATACCGTCGCCTTCGAGGTCCGGACCGCGTTCAGCAGCAGGTTGAATCCCCTGGCCCGGGCCTGGCCGCCGGCCGCCGACAAGCTCTTTCTCGGCGGGCCGCGGCTGCGGCTCTGGGTCGCCGCGGCGGGCGCGCCGCGGCCTCAGGGATACGCACTCGGTCTGGATCCCGACGGGTTTCTTGACAGGGCGACCGCCGCCGCGCTGACCCGGGCCGGGCTCGCGGGCACGATCCAGGCCGGCCCGGCATATGTGATCGCAGGTCACAGGCGCCTCGCGCGCCTCGCCGAGCTGGTCGGTGAACGGCCCGCGGCGGCGCCCGAAAGACTCTGGCCGGGCGGCGCGGGTGCGTGATCTTCCCCGATTGTGTGCGACACGACGCCATGTTCCCGGTGTACGGTGTCGCCGTCGGACGCATGCGGTGGCCGGACCGTTACCATCCGACTTCTGCATGCCCGGGGAATGTTGGCTCGTCCGGCGCGTTACGTTGAACGTCCGCACGTCTGTCGTCCGCGACGGACCGCCGAGCGAGTGAAAAGTATGGGAGCGCCGTGCCGGAGAAAGCCAGGACGACCCGTCTGGTCATCGTCGAGTCCCCGTCGAAGGCCAAGACGATCGCCGGCTATCTGGGCCCCGACTACTTCGTCGAGGCCTCCTTCGGGCATGTCCGCGACCTGCCACGCAACGCCGCCGACGTGCCCGCCAAATACAAGGGCGAGGCGTGGGCCCGGCTCGGCGTCGACGTCGACAACGGCTTCCAGGCGCTCTACGTCGTCTCCTCGGACCGCAAGCAGCAGATCGCGAAGCTGACCAAGCTGGCCAAGGAGGTCGACGAGATCCTGCTCGCGACCGATGAGGACCGCGAGGGCGAGGCCATCGCCTGGCACCTGGTCGAGACGATCAAGCCCAAGGTCCCGATCAAGCGGATGGTCTTCCACGAGATCACCAAGTCGGCCATTCAGGCCGCCGTCGCCAACCCGCGCGAGATCGACCGCGACCTGGTCGACGCGCAGGAGGCCCGGCGCATCCTGGACCGTCTCTACGGGTACGAGGTCAGCCCCGTCCTGTGGAAGAAGGTGATGCCCCGCCTGTCCGCCGGGCGCGTCCAGTCCGTGGCGACGAGGATCGTGGTCGAGCGGGAGCGCCAGCGCATGGCGTTCCGTTCCGCCGAGTACTGGGACATCAACGCCCAGCTTTCGGTGCAGGGCAAGGCCGAGGGCACCCGCAACTTCCAGGCGACGCTGATCGCGCTCGACGGCGACCGGATCGCCACCGGCCGCGACTTCGAGCCGACGACCGGCCAGGTCAAGCCCGGCGCCGGCGTCGTGCACCTCGACGGCGACGGGGCCCGCGGGCTCGCCGCGCGCCTCGAGGACCGGCCGTTCACGGTCACCCGGGTCGAGGAGAAGCCGTACCGGCGCCGCCCGTACGCGCCGTTCATCACCTCGACGCTGCAGCAGGAGGCCGCCCGCAAAATGCGCTTCTCCTCGTCGCAGACCATGCGCACGGCGCAGCGGCTGTACGAGAACGGTTACATCACCTACATGCGTACGGACTCGGTGAACCTCTCCGAGACCGCCATCACCGCGGCCCGCCGCCAGATCGCCGAGCTGTACGGCCCGAACAACGTGCCGCCGCAGCCCCGCCGCTACACGGGCAAGGTCAAGAACGCGCAGGAGGCGCACGAGGCGATCCGCCCCGCGGGCGACAACTTCCGCACCCCGGGCGAGGTCGCCGGCGAGCTCTCCGCCGACGAGTTCAAGCTCTACGAGCTGATCTGGCGCCGCACGGTCGCCTCGCAGATGACCGACGCCGTCGGTAACTCCGTCTCGGTGCGGATCCGCGCGGTCTCCACCGCGGGCGAGGAGGCCGACTTCGGCGCCAGCGGCAAGACGATCACCGATCCCGGCTTCCTGCGCGCCTACGTCGAGTCGTCCGACGACGAGAACGCCGAGGCCGAGGACACCGAGCACCGCCTGCCGAACCTGGTCAAGGACCAGCCGCTGACGCCCGAGGAGCTCAACGCGGTCGGCCACCACACCTCGCCGCCGGCCCGCTACACCGAGGCCTCGCTGGTCAAGGCCCTGGAGGAGCTGGGCATCGGCCGCCCCTCGACGTACGAGTCGATCATGCGGACGATCCAGGACCGGGGGTACGTGGAGAAGCGCGGCCAGGCGCTGATCCCGTCGTTCATCGCCTTCGCGGTCGTCGGCCTGCTCGAGGGGCACTATCCGCGGCTGGTCGACTACAACTTCACCGCCGCGATGGAGACCCAGCTCGACGACATCGCCGGTGGCGACCACGCGGCGCTGGACTTCCTCACCTCCTTCTACTTCGGCAGCGACCTGGGCGCGGACGACTCGATCGCCAAGGCCGGCGGCCTCAAGAAGATGGTCACCGAGAACCTCAGTGAGATCGACGCCCGCGCGGTCAACTCGATCGCGCTCTTCAAGGACGACTCGGGTCGCAACGTGGTGGTCCGGGTCGGCCGCTACGGGCCGTACCTGCAGCGGGCCCTGCCCGACGCCGGCGAGGACGCGCCCGAGGACCGGGTCTCGATTCCCGAGGGTGTCGCGCCGGACGAGCTGACCACCGAGAAGGTCGACGAGCTCTTCCTCGGCGGCGGCGGCGAGCGCAGCCTGGGCGACGACCCGGCGACCGGCGAGCCGGTGCAGCTCAAGTCCGGCCGCTACGGCCCCTACGTCTCCAGCGGCGAGCGCAAGTCGTCGCTGTTCAAGACCCAGACGCCGGACACGCTGACCCTGGAGCAGGCGCTGCGGCTGCTCGAGCTGCCGCGCACCGTCGGCAAGGACCCGGAGGGCGCGGAGATCCTCGCGGCCAACGGTCGCTACGGGCCGTACGTGAAGCGCGGCGACGACTTCCGCTCGCTGGACAGCGAGGACAAGCTCTTCACCGTCACCCTGGACGAGGCGCTCGCGCTGCTCGCCGCCCCGAAGCACCGGCAGCGCCGCGCGGCGGCGCCGCCGCTGCGGGAGATGGGCGTTGACCCGATCACCGAGAAGCCGATGGTGATCAAGGAGGGCCGCTTCGGCCCCTACGTGACCGACGGCGAGTTCAACGCCTCGCTGCGCCGCGGGCAGACGCCGGAGGAGCTGACCGTCGAGCAGGCCTCCGAGATGCTCGCGGAGAAGCGTGCGAAGGGCCCGGCGCCGCGCAAGAAGGCCGCCGCCAAGAAGGCCCCGGCGAAGAAGGCGGCCGCGGGCGAGGGCACGCCGGCGAAGAAGACCGCCGCGAAGAAGGCGCCGGCCAAGAAGGCCGTCGCCAAGAAGGCGACGCCGGCCAAGCGGGCGGCCAACGCCTCCCCGGCCGCGAAGAAGGCCACGCCGGCCAAGAAGGTGGCGCCGGCAAAAGCCAGCGCCACCGCCGAGTAGCCCTGTGGACGGGCCTGTGGATAACTTTTCTCAGGCCCCCAGGACCCGGTCCAGGTAGGCGTTGGAGAAGACCCGGCCGGGGTCCAGCTCGTTGCGCGCCGCGAGGAAGTCGTCGAACTTCGGGTACGCCCGGCGCAGCGACTCCGCGTCCCGGTAGTGCAGCTTGCCCCAGTGCGGGCGCCCGCCCAGCGGCTCGCAGACCGCCTCGAAGGCCCGGAAGTACGGCTCGTACTGGCTCCCGCTGAACTGGTGCACGGCGAGGTAGGCGGAGTCGCGGCCGTAGCCGTGCGACAGCCAGGCGTCGTCCGGGCCGGTGAACCGCACCTCGACCGGGAACTGCACCTTGAACGGCAGCTTGTCGATGATCTTCGGTAGCGCCGACAGCACCTCGGGCAGGCACTCGCGGGGGATCTCGTACTCCATCTCGGTGAAGCGGACCCGGCGCGGCGTACAGAAGACCTGGTCGGAGCGGCCGGTGTAGGTCCGGGCCGTCAGGGCCCGCGCGGAGATCGCGCTGATCATCGGCACGGCGGCGGGAATCACCCGGCCCAGCCGGCAGACGCCCTGGAAGACGGTGTTCGCCAGCAACTCGTCGTCCAGCCAGCCGCGGAACCTCGGCAGCGGCCGGTCCGACACCGGCACCCTGTTGTTGCGCTTCAGCTGGGCCCGGTCGGTGTACGGGTACCAGTAGAACTCGAGATGGTCGTTGCTCGCGATCTGCTCGTCGAGCCCGGCGAGCACCTCGGACAGCGGCAGCGGCCGCTCGTCGGCGAGCAGCGTGAACGCCTCGACGCAGCGCAGGGTCACCTCGACCAGGACGCCGAGCGCGCCGATGCCGATCCGCGCCGCGGGGAAGAGCGGCGAGGTCGAGTCGATCTTCTGTACCAGGCCGGAGCCGGTGACCAGGGTGAGCGACTCCACACAGGAGGCCATGGTCGAGTGATTTCGGCCGCTGCCGTGCGTACCGGTGGAGATCGCGCCGGCGACGGTCTGCTGGTCGATGTCGCCCAGATAGGGCATCGCCAGGCCGTTCTCCGCCAGGATCCGGTTCAGCCGGTGCAGCGGCATTCCGGCCTGGACGGTGACCAGATTGCCGGATATCTCCACCAGCTCGCCCAGGCGGTGCAGCAGCATCCGGCGATCGTCCGCGACCGCGATGGCGGTGAACGAGTGTCCGCTGCCGACGGCCTTGACTTTCTGTCCGGTGGCGGACGCCTCCTTGACGAAGGCCGCCACCTCGTCGACGCTGCCAGGGGTCAAGACCTCGGCGGCGACTGATTGCTGGTTGCCGCCCCAGTTGCGCCAGTGACGCGCGGCCACGGGGGGTGAATTGTCACTGGTCATTACGGCTGAGTCCTCCCGACGAGCGGACAGTCGCACAAAACCGGGAATGCCGGGTGTCGTCGGCGTCCCGTCGATGCTTCTCGCTCGTTGATCCGAGTAACGTTCCGATTATCACTGCTGAGAGGGAGTGGCGACGCGTGTCGACACCAACCGTCACCACCGGACCACTGCGCCGGGTTCCGGTGCAGGGCAGAAGCGTTGCCCGGGTCCAGCGCATGCTCGATGCCTGCGCGGAGCTCGTGGACGAGGTCGGGTACGAAGGCCTGACCACGACCCTGCTCGCCGAGCGCGCCGAAGTCGCCATCGGCTCGGTCTACCAGTTCTTCCCCGACAAGCGGGCCATCGTCCAGGCCCTCGCCATGCGCAATATGGACGCGTACCTGCAGAGTCTGTCGGCACGCTTCGCCAACGAGACGTTCGCCCACTGGTGGGACGGCGTGGACGCGGCGATAGACGCCTACATTCACATGCACCGCAGCGTGCCGGGCTTCCGGACGCTGCACTTCGGCGACGTGGTGGATCTGCACCTGCTCGACGCCGAGCGCGACAACAACGCGGTCATCGCCGACCGGCTCGCCGAGCTCCTGGTCGACCAGTTCCAGCTGATGGACCGGGCGCGGCTGCGTTTCGCGCTGCTGATCGCGGTCGAGGCGTCGGACGCGCTGATCAAGCTGGCGTTCCGGCGCGACCTGACGGGCGACGAGTCCGTGCTGACCGAGGCGAAGGCGCTGATCCGGGAGTACCTGCACCGCCACGTTCCGGCGTGAGGACCTAACCGAGGAACGCATGTCCCTCTCCCCGGTACGTCGGGGTCGGCGTTGCCGTGTCGCCGTCGACGAGGTGCACCTCGTTGACGTGTTCACACGGCTCGCCGGCCTTGGCGTGGCGGAACCAGACCCGGTCGCCGGGCTGAAGCTTGTCCGCGGCGGCGCCGATGAGGGGCGTCTGCACCTCGCCGGCGCCCTCGTCGCCGCGCAGGCGCAGGCCCTCGGGCAGCCACGGCATCGGCTGCCGCGACGGTCCGGTCGGGCCGGAGGCGATCCAGCCGCCGCCGAGCACGGTGGCGATCCGGGGCGCCGGACGGCGGACCACCGAGAGTGCGAAAAACGCCGCAGGGGTGGGCTGCCAGTTACGGTACGTGTCGAACAGGGTCGGGCCGAAGAGCCCGGAGCCGGCGGCGATCTCGGTGACCGACGGGTCGGCGGCGGTCGCCGCCATGCTGCCGGTGCCGCCTCCGTTCACGAACTCGAGCTCCACGTGCTCGCGGACGGCCCGGACCGCGGCCAGCCGGCGCTCCAGCAGCTCGGGCAGGGAGCGGCGCTGCATCAGCCGGATGCCCCGGGCCCGCAGTGCCTGGCCCGGTGGCTTGTCGCCGAGCCCGGCGATGTGCGCCTCGTAGGCCATCATCGCGACCAGCTTGAAGCCCTGCCGCTTGACCAGCTTGGCGGCGAGCGCCCCGGCCTGCGCCGCGGAGTGGACCGGGGAGCGGCGCACGCCGACGTGCAGCGGCCCGGCGGGCCGCCAGGAGGCGTCCAGCTCCAGGCAGATGCGGATGTCGGGGCGGCTGCCCGGCGCGGCGATGGCGTCGACCAGGTCCAGGTGGGCCGGGTCGTCGACGACGATGGCGATCGCGGCGGCCAGCTGCGGATCCGCGGCCAGCTCGGCGATCGCGGTCCGATCGACAGTCGGGTACGCGACCAGCACGTCGTCCGTCACGCCGCGGCGTACCAGCCAGATCGCCTCGGGCAGGGTGTATGCCATCACCCCGGACCAGCCGGGGCGGGTCAGTACGCGCTCCAGCAGGGCGCGGACGCGTACCGACTTGCTGGCAACCCGGATCGGCTTGCCGGCCGAACGCGCCGACAAAGCGGCGGCGTTGGCGTCGAAGGCGGCCAGGTCGACCGCGGCGAGCGGCGTCTCCAGCCGACTGGTCGCGCGTTCGAGGCGTTCGTGCAGCGCACTGCGTTCGACGATCACGCCAGCAACCTAACTGTTGGCGAGCCAATGCGAAACACCTTCATTTTCGCGCCACCCGGATGAGCGCAACCGCGATGAGCCGCTGCCGCCCGTTAGAGTGCTTCGAGCAGTGACCACGGGGAGGTACGGCCATCGACACCGACACGAGTACGGCGCGCAAGGAAGCAGGTCCGGTCGACCTGTCCGGCGCGGCCGCACTGCGTTCCGTTCTGCGGATTCGCCCGTTCCGACGGCTGTGGCTCGTGCTCAGCGTGGCCTCGTTCGGCGACTGGATCGGCACGCTCGCCACCGCCCTGTTCGCCTCTCAGCAGGTGACCGGCAGCGTGGCGCAGAGCAGCGCATTCAGCAGCACGATCGCGATCCGCCTGCTGCCGGCGCTGCTGCTCGGCCCGATCGCGGGCGTGTTTGCCGACCGGTTCGACCGCCGCTACACGATGGTCATCTGCGACATTCTTCGCTTCTTCGTCTACGGCTCCATCCCGGTCGTCGCGCTGATCAGTGACTCCGGCGCCGTGACCGTCACCTGGGCGGTCATCGCCACCTTCATCGGCGAGACGATCACCCTGATGTGGATCCCGGCCAAGGAGGCCGCGGTACCCAACCTGATCCCCGCTGGGCGCCTCGAGGTCTCCAACCAGCTCACCCTGATCACCACGTACGGGATCACGCCGATCCTCGCCGCGCTCGCCCTGGCCGCGCTGGACGGCGTGGTCCGCGGGCCGATCAGCGGGCTGCCCGACTGGGCGGAGCCGGTGCAGATCGCGCTCTGGATCAACGCGCTCTCCCGGGCCGCCACCGCCGCGGTGGTCTTCTTCGGCATCAAGGAGATCAGCGCGGGCCACCGGGAACGGCGCGCGAAGGCCGCCGAGACCAGCATGTTCCGGCAGTTCGTCGAGGGCTGGAAGTACATCGGCGGCACCCCGTTCGTGCGCGGCCTGGTGCTCGGCATCTTCGGCGCGTTCGCCGGCGCCGGCATCGTCATCGGCACCGCCCGCTTCTTCACCGCCTCGCTCGGCGCCGGCGACGCCGCCTTCTACCTGCTCTTCGCGACCCTGTTCATCGGCCTCGCGATGGGCATCGGCCTGGGCCCGATGGTCGTCAAGGAGCTGTCCCGGCGCCGCTGGTTCGGCCTGAGCATCGTGCTCGCCAGCGGCGCGGTCGGATTCCTGTCCGTGGCGTTCCACCTGTCCATGGCGCTCTTCGGCGCGCTCTTCGTCGGGGCCGGCGCCGGCATGGCGTTCCTGGCCGGGGTCACCCTGCTCGGCGGCCAGGTCGACGACCAGGTGCGCGGCCGGGTCTTCGCCGTGGTGCAGATCGGCGCCCGGCTCGTCCTGCTGCTGGCCATCTCGCTCGCCGGCCTCCTGGTCGGCATCGGCGGCTCCCGCTCGATCTCGGCGGGCAGCGTCTCCGTCGACATCTCGTCCACCCGCATCCTGCTGCTGGTCGCCGGCCTCATCGGCGTGTGGACCGGCGTCAGCGCCCTGCGGCAGATGGACGACAAGCGCGGCGTGCCGGTCCTGGCGGACCTGTGGAGCTCGATCCGTGGCCGCCCGCTCTCCCCGGCCGAGGAGTTCACCCGGCAGGGCATCTTCGTGGTCTTCGAGGGCGGAGAGGGCGCCGGCAAATCGACGCAGGTGAACCGGCTCGCGGCCGGGCTGCTCGAGGCGGGCCACGACGTCGTCGTCACCCGCGAGCCGGGCGCGACCGACATCGGCGCCCGCATCCGCAGCCTGGTGCTCTCCAACGGCGAGGACGCGGACGCGCCGTCGCCGCGCGCCGAGGCGCTGCTCTACGCCGCGGACCGCGCCCACCACGTGGCCACCGTCGTACGCCCGGCGCTCGGCCGCGGCGCGGTGGTGGTCAGCGACCGGTACGTGGACTCGTCGCTCGCGTACCAGGGCGCCGGCCGGACCCTGCCGGTGCAGGAGATCTCCTGGCTGTCGTCCTGGGCGACCGGCGGGCTCAAGCCCGACCTGGTCGTGCTGCTCGACGTGGACCCGGCCGTGGGGCTGGGCCGGGTCGACACCCGCGGCGCCGGCTCGGACCGGCTGGAGAGCGAGTCCCGCGCCTTCCACGAGCGGGTGCGGTACGCGTTCCTGGACCTGGCCTCGGCGGATCCGAAGCGCTACCTGGTGCTGGACGCGGCGCGGCCCGCCGACGAGATCGCCGACGTGGTGGCGACCCGGATCAACGGGCTGCTGAGCTCGGGGGACGACAGCCACCCGGCGCCGGCGTCGACGGGGGTTCCGCCGGGGCCCGACCTGAACGCCCCGGACCTGGCGGCCGCGAGCGCCTCCGACGAGACGATGGTGGTCCGGCCGGGCACCGGGCCGGACGAGACGATGGTGATCCCGCCGGGCACCGGGCCGGACGACACGATGGTGATCCCGCCGGGCACCGGACCGGACGACACGATGGTGGTCCGGCCGGGCACCGGGCCCGACGAGACGATGATGATCCCGCCGGGTGCCGGGCCGGACGACACGATGGTGGTTCGTCATGGCCCGTCCGCTTCCGAGGCGGACGAGACGATGGTCGTGCCGACCGGCTCTCCCGCCTCCGCCGACGACGGCGGGCAGACCGCGGCGACGAAGGACCGGGCCGGCGCCGGCGACGAGCCGCCGCAGGTGGGCATGCGGCCGTGAGCGAGCGAGAATCGACGCCATGACTGTGTTCGCGGACCTGGTCGGGCAGGACGAGGCCGTCGAGACGATGCGCCGGGCCGCCGCTGCCGCCGCCCGGATCGTCTCCGGCGACACCGGGGCGGCGAACGGCGCCATGACCCACGCCTGGATCTTCACCGGGCCGCCGGGATCGGGCCGCTCCGTCGCCGCCCGCGCGCTGGCCGCGGCCCTGGAATGCGAGCGCGACGGCACCGGCTGCGGCGAGTGCCACGGCTGCCACACCGTGCTCGGCGGCACCCACGCCGACGTGCGCTTCGTGGTCCCGGAGGGCCTTTCGATCGGCGTGAACGAGATGCGGGCGCTCGTCCTGCGCGCCGGCACCGCCCCCTCGGGCGGGCGGTGGCAGGCGGTGGTGATCGAGGACGCCGACCGGCTCACCGAGGCCGCGGGAAACGCGCTGCTCAAGGCCATCGAGGAGCCGCCGCCGCGTACGGTGTTCCTGCTCTGCACCCCCTCGACGCACCCGGACGACATCTCGGTGACCATCCGGTCGCGCTGCCGGGTCGTGCCGCTGCGGCAGCCACCCGCCGAGGCCGTCGCCGAGGTTCTCGTGCGCCGCGACGGCGTCGCTGCCGATGTCGCCGCCTGGGCCGCGGCCGCCGCGCAGGGGCACGTGGGCCGCGCCAAGCGGCTCGCGAACGACCCCGATGCGCGTGGCCGCCGCGAGGCGGTGCTCGCCGTGCCGCGCCGGCTGACCGGCGTCGGCGCCTGCTTCGACGCCGCCTCCGCGCTGATCGAGGCCGCGGAGGCCGAGTCGGCCACGGCGTTCGCGGAGAACAACACCACCGAGCGCGCGGCGCTGGAGCAGGCCCTCGGCGCCGGCGGCACCGGCCGGGGCGCGGCCGGCGCGATGCGCGGCGCGGCCGGGCAGCTCAAGGAGCTGGAGAAGCGGCAGAAATCCCGGGCGACCCGCTCGCAGCGCGACGCCCTGGACCGCGCCCTGGTCGACCTGGCCGGCTTCTACCGCGACGTGCTGGTGACCAACCTGCGCGCCCCGGTCGCGGTCGTGCACACCGACGTCGCGGCCTCGTCCTCGGCCGCGGCCGAGAAGTGGACGCCGGAGAGCACCCTGCGCCGGCTGGAGGCGATCGTGGCCTGCCGCGACGCCATCGAGCAGAACGTGAAGCCGAGGATCGCCGTCGAGGCGATGATGCTCAACCTCTGGCGCGGGTAATCCACAGGGGACGAAGAGGGGCTGCGCGGGGGTCACCGACCGGGTACGTTCGGTGTCGCACCGCGAAGCGGCACGCCCGGTAAGGAGCCTGTGGATGCCCCGCGAGATCGACGAGGCATGGATCGACGAGGCGATCGAACGCTACCGCCGCCTCGACGTGCTGCGGGGTGAGTTCGACAAGGCCGTCGCCGGGCACGTGGTCTCGGTGCACTCGCCGGACGACTCGATCGAGGTCCTGGTGACCGCGGCGGGCGAGATCACCGACGTGCGCATCCGTGGCAGCCTGCAGCACCGCAGCGCCGCCGAGCTGGCCCGGGAGGTGCAGGCGGTGGTGACGACCGCGACGGAGGCGGCCCGCTGGGCCCGGCAGAAGCTGCACGACGAGGTCTACGGTGCGTTCCGATCGCTGGGGGAGCCCTGACATGGAGAAGCTCGCCGAGCGCCTGGAGTCCGTGGCAGACGCCCTGACCACGGTGGACCGCTCGCTGCCCGCGCACGGTTCCTCGCCGGGCGCGTTCGGCGCGGATGACGAGGGCGCCCCGGGCCGCCTGGGCCACCGCCTGCACGAGCTCTGGACGGCCGTGCTCGCCGCCCGGTCCCGCGAGGCCGCCGACGCGGCGGCCCGGCTGACGAGCCTGGCGGCCGACGTCCGACTGGCCGCCAGGAGCTACGCGGAGACCGACGACGAGGCCGCGCGCCGCATCCGGCGGGGGATCTGATGGACCGGCTGGATCGGGTCCTGGCCGCGGCGGCCCCGCTGCTGCGCCAGGTCGACGACCTGCTGGCCGCCGGCGGGGCACCCCCGGACCATCACATCTGGACGGAGCTGCGCCGGGTGCGCCTGCTGCCGGGCGACGCCGCCCGCAGCGTGGCGGCGCTGAGGCCCGAGGAGCTGCTCGAGGCTGCTCCGGGCCTGCGCGCCGACGCCCGGGCCTACGGCGTGCTCGCGGCGTCGCTGCCCGGGCCGGGCGTGTGGACCGGGGCGGCCGCGGAGGCCTACGACGCCGCCCGGCAGCGCGCCGCGGAGCACCTGTGCGGCGGCGAGGAGAGCCTGGGCGCGCGGCTGGAGGCCTCGGCCGACCTCGCCGACGGGCTCGTCGCCTGGATGCGGGGCACCCGCGCCGAGGTGGCGGACGCACTGGCCCGGGCGCTGGGCTCGACGGAGGCGGTGGTCCTCGCGGAGGGCGCCGCCGACCCGGCCTCGTCCCGCGACCTCGACGCGGCGGCGCAGGTCGGGGCGCTGGTGTTGCGCGCGGTGGCGGACGGCTGCCTGACCGGCGCCGACCTGCTGCACGACTCGGCCGGCCTGGCCCACCCGCACTGACCCAATCGGACGGCCGCCTGGAAACGGCGACGGCGCCGCACTCGAAATCCGGTTCGAGAACGGCGCCGTGACCTCCTGCACCCCCCGCAGGCTTACGCCACACTCAACGCTTCCGACCGGCCTTTTGTCGCCGGGGCGGGCCCGGAATCGGCCGCTCGGTCGAAGTAGGACGGTACCTGCGGGGTGGCCGGGTCGAGCCGTAGGTCGGCACCTTTCAGCTCGACGGCCATATCGAAGACGCTCAGCGTCGTGAACGCCCCCGCATGCCGAACACCAGCGCGCCGGCGCCGGCGATCAGCAGCGCCAGCCCGGTCAGCGCGATCACGTCGACCCGCGGACCGGTGATCGGCAGACCGCCGCCGCCGATGCCGTTGACCGTGCCGGGCGTGCCGGGCGTGCCGCCGCCGACCGGCTCGGGGGAGACCGCTGCCGCCTCGAGCAGCCCCATCCCGAGGTCCAGGATGACACCGCCCTTGCTGGTCCCGTACGCCGTCCGGTCGGGGCCCTTGGTGATCAGGATGCGGATGGCGGTCGCCTTCGCGGCGATGGCATGGCCGGACGAGGCCTGGCGAACGTCGCCGAGCGAGACCTTGACCCGGGTGCCGGGCG
Organism: Actinoplanes sp. NPDC026623; assembly: GCF_040638275.1. NCBI lineage: Bacteria > Bacillati > Actinomycetota > Actinomycetes > Micromonosporales > Micromonosporaceae > Actinoplanes > Actinoplanes sp. NPDC026623. The sequence goes on from NZ_JBEZXZ010000042.1 coordinate 24,811, forward strand.
CGCCGCCGGGCGAGGACTCGGCGGGCGGCTCGGAGATCACCGGCAGGCCGGGCAGGCTCGGCGTGCCCGGCAACGGAACCGGCGCCAGGGACGTGAGGCTGCCGAGCTTCGGCAACCCGCCGAGCAGCCCCGGCTTCGCGGCCTTGGCCTTCTTCTTCGGCTTGGTCCTGGGCGCGGCAGTGCCCGCCGGGTCGCCCCGGCCGCCGGCATCACCCGGCTCGCGGTGCGCGGCCTCCTCGCCCGCGTCACCCACGCCCGGAATCCCGAGGCTGGTGCCGTTGAGCAGGCCGGCGTTGGCGCCGCTCCGCTCACCGAACGCGCCGCCCTGATCGTCGCCCGCGCCGCGCCGGTCCTTGCCGCCGGGGCTGCCGGCCCTCCCGTCGTCGTCGCTGTCGTCGCCGTCGTCCAGCACCACGTCGACGCTGTCGCCGGCCGTGTCCAGCCGGGTGGTCCGGATGCCGTCCCCGGACACCTCCAGCACCGCCGGCAGGTAGCGGACCTCGCCGCCGTCCCCGGTCGACATCGCGGCTAGCAGCGAGGGCGCCTTGATCACCTTGATCCGCACGGCGCCGCCGAACACCTCGGCGCCGCCACCGGTGATGGAGGCCGAGGCCACCGTCCGCGCGGCCGGCCCGCGCCGCTCGATCCGCGTCGTGCTCAGGCTCGAAATGCCCCCGGGTACGCGCACAAGCGCGTCGTCCCCGTCCTGGAGCACCCCGACGCGGCTCAGCGCCGACCTCGCCCGGGTCGCCTCGCCGGCGGCGGCCCCACAGGCCATGCCGGCCTCCCACCTGGCGTGCGCGGTCAGCTCGCCCCGGCCGAGGCTGAACGGGCCGACGTCGGTGGCCTCGACGGTGCGTTGCTTGGCCTCCCGATGGCTCGGCGGGGCCGTCTGCTGCACCATCTCGGTAAGATCCTTGCGGTTCCCCGGCCCGCCGTTGAGCACCCGGGCGAGCGCGGCCGAATTGACCGACGACTGCGCCACCAGGGCCGACTTGGCGTCGCCGAGCCCGATCCCGGTGATCGGCTTGTCGGTCCGGCCGGCGGGGCCGAGGTCGAGCCGCTCGACCCGCATCAGCTCGGCGCCGGACTGAGCGGCATATCGCTCGGCCTGCTCGCAGGGGGCCGGCGCGGCGGCGGCGGGCAGCGGCGCAAGCAGCGCCCCCACCAGCCCGACCGCGGCGGCACCTGTCCGTTTTCTAGTCGTTCGCGAATCGGCCCGGACGGGCTCGGCCGGTGTCACACGTTCAACCCGTGCTGGCACGGCGGGCATCATGAAAAGGTCCTCCCCCAAGGATTGCCGCAAGAGCGACGTCTACGGGAAGGCCCAACGAGAGTCGATTCTGTGGGTTGCGCGGATCTATGTAGTTCTGCGCCACTTCGCACCGCGGGTCCGTCGCCGTAGGGTGTGCTCATGGGCATGCTGTGCGCGGTCAGCTTCAATCGGTACGGCCGCCTCTACTACCTCGACCCGGGCGAGTTCTCGCCCCAGGTCGGTGACCGGGTGCTGGTCCCGACCGACGACGGTCCCGAGGTTGCGGAGTGCGTCTGGGCGGCGCAATGGGTCAGCGAGGAGACCGACGGGTTTCCCAAGGTCGCCGGCCTCGCGGAGGACCACGACCTGCGCCGCGACGAGACGCTGCGCAAACGCAAGGCCGAGGCCAAGGTCGCGGCCAAAAAGCTGATCAAGGCGCACGAACTCCCGATGAAGGTCGTGGCGGTGGACCACGTCCTCGAGCAGGGTGGATCGGGCGGCGCCCGCACGACGATCTACTTCACGGCGCCGCACCGGGTCGACTTCCGCTCCCTGGTCCGAGACCTGGGGGCGACCCTGCGCTGCCGGGTGGAGCTGCGCCAGCTTTCGGCCCGCGACTCGGCCCGCGTGCAGGGCGGCATCGGTTCCTGCGGCCGCGACCTGTGCTGCGCGACCTTCCTCACCGACTTCGAACCGGTGACGATCCGCATGGCGAAGGACCAGGACCTGCCCCTGAATCCGCTACGCATCTCGGGCGCGTGCGGCCGCCTGATGTGCTGCCTCAAATACGAACATCCGCTCTACCAGAAGTTCCAGGCCACGGCGCCCGCGGTGGGCAGCCGCGTCTCGACCCCGGACGGCGAGGGCCGGGTGGTGGCCCACAGCGTCCCGAAGGACGCGGTGGTGGTCCGGATGGACGCCGACGGCTCCCGCTGCTCATGCAGCCGGGCATCGGTCTGCGCCCCCCGCCAGGCCCACGACGAGCACTACACCTGACCCCACCCCATCTCCGACCACCATCCGCCGGCCCACCCACGATTGGTCCGGTTGATTCGCGACCCTCGAAGGTTGCCGCCGCTTACTCGGACCCTGCGGCCCGCACCCGCGGTTGGTCCGGTCGGGTCTGCTGGTGGCCCTGCGTCAGCGGGGTGGCGGCCGGATCGGGTTCGCCGGGGCTGGCGCGGGTCGTCGGGCCGTCGATGACGACGGGCGGCTCGATCAGGTGGGGGTTCAGGGGCTCTTGTGGCCGCAGCCAGGAGCTGTGCGGCGCGCCGTCCGGGTCCGCGACCCATTTGCGGCAGATCTTGTCGACGCCGATCGCGTGCACGGTCAGCGTGCCGTCCGCGGCGATGTGCATCCGGAGGAAGCACTTGGCGTCCTCGATGCCCTGGCCCGCGAACAACTCGTTGACGTTCACGTCGAAGCGGCTCACGACCAGCAGGTAGAGCGACAGCAGCCCGGTGGACAGGTAGGCGATCAGCGGTCCGTAGAGCACCGCCGCGACCACCGGTGGCCCGGGCCACGCCCAGTCGTGGAACGGCAGGCGCAGCCAGACCCACGCGCCGCCGGCCGCGAGCGCGAGCTGCGCGAACCCGTGCAGGAGCCCGAGGATCCAATGCCGGGAGTGTGCCGCGTCGTTGGCGCTCGGCGGCTGGGCGAAGAGCACCGTGCCGCCGACGATCAGGAGACTCATGATCACCAGCGGGATGCTGAACAACCGCAGCAGCGTCCCGCCCTGGCCGGCCGCGCCCGACATCGCCAGCATCGTCAGCGTCTGGATGATGCCGAGCATCGCCGCGAAGCCCGGGTTGCGCATCGGCACCCGGCCGAACACGCCCCAGCTCATCCGCCTGGAGTCCGCGGCGCTAGGGAAGCGGGAGACCAGCGAATAGTCCCGGCTTCGGCTCGCGCTGCGGGTCAGCGTCTCCCGGGGCGGCACGGTGAGGGTCTCGGGCAGGTTGTGGGTCGCCGCAAGGTACGCCCCGCCGCCCCCGCACGTGATCAGCTCGCGGTCCTCGCCGGTGTAGCGCGCGTAGTGGTGCAGGTCGCCGGAGACGAGCACCCGCACGTGGGCGCCGGTCGGCGCGAGGATCGTGCGGATGAAGTAGTCGACCGCGTCGTAGACCTCGGGCTTCTTCGCTGCCTTGACCCAGGTCGGCGACGGTGTCATCAGGATGATCCGGTCGTCGGGACCCAGGTTGCGGGCGGCGTGCTCGAAGTAGATCAGCTGGGGATCGTCGATGTATGCCCCGAACTGCTCGTCGATCGCGAAGATCCACCAGTTGGCGGGCAGTTCCACCGCGAAGTAGGAGCGGTTCTGCTGGGTGCGCCACCCGCCGATGTGCCCGTCCTTGCGGCGCGCGAAGAGGCGCAGGAACGCGGTCAGCCCGTCATACCAGTCGTGGTTGCCCGGGAGCGCGTAGAGCGTGGGTCGCGGTCCGTCGGCCGGCGGCTCGGGCATGGCCGCGCGGTAGGGGCCCTTGGTGCGGTTTTCGTAGCCGTCGCCGTGTGCGAGCGGGTAGACCTGATCACCGCCCATGAGCAGGATCTGACCGCGCGGCAGGACGCGGCCGTCGATCTCGAGCCGCGGCTGCGCCAGCAGGTAGGCGATGGAATAGGTCGCGTGGAAGCCGTCGCCGAGGTCGGCGACGTAGTCGAGCCACAGCTCACCGTCGATGCCGGTTTGCGTGAAGGAGTCGCCGGAGAGGGCGTTCTGCAGCTCGCGTTTATCCAGATATGCGCCGAAGAGGCTTGCCATCAGTGCGCGGAGACCGGTGTTGAGCAGCAGCAAGGGGGCCAGCCACCCCACCGGTCGCTGCGGCGTGAAACCGAGTTGCTGCGGATCCATGCTCACCGGGCGCTGCGCCACGGAGGGCTCGGCCTCCGCGGACCGCCGACGCCGGCGGCGGTGTTGGTCGCTCACGACAGGCAGACTAGTCCGGGGGTATGACGCCGGGTGTCCGGTTGTGGCGCGCCGCGACCGGACCCGTTCCGGGGCACGTCCGCCGATGCCGTACACTCAGTGACCGTTGCCGCCTTAGCTCAGTCGGCTAGAGCGACGCACTCGTAATGCGTAGGTCGACGGTTCGATTCCGTCAGGCGGCTCAGAGGTAAAAGCCCAGGTCATCGGCCTGGGCTTCTTCTTTTTAAGAGGCCCGCGGCAGTGGCCGGCGAGGCAGTTGGACGGCCTTGAAGCCGGCACCCGCTATCCGGGGCGGGACGCCGGCTTTCGTTGTCCGCGGGCGCTCCGCGCCGGAGATGGGCTACGTCTCCGCGGTCTTGATCCAGATGAGGGTTGGTGTCCGGCATCGACGCCGGGGAAGGTGCTTGTTCGCAATCTGCAAGGTGGCACCTTGGACCCTAGCGACAAGCCTGCTGGACGTGCTGCACTGTCTTCAGGCAGAACGGGCGAGTGTGGAGGAAGAAACGGCACCCGGCGGCAACCGGGTGCCGTACTGTCTCCGGACTTTGCGTTCTGACGGGCGAGGCGAGGAATTCTCTCAGGGCCGACGCGACCTCTTTCCCCCTCGCAGGGAGCTCCGGAAAGGGAGATCGCCGTGCGCATCTACTACCGAGGTCCGGACGCGCTTCTCACCGACGAGCATTTCACCTGGCACGGGCCGGAGCGCGCCCACTTCAGCATCCGTGACCTTCGCGAGGTCGGCCGGGTCCGCAGCGTCGCTGCGGGGCTCAGCTCGCGCACCCTGCTCGGCGTCGGCGCGATATTGGCGTCCACGGTGCCCTGGCTCCTGGCGGCACCCTTCGCCGCCTATTCGGTGATCCTGATCGTCCTTGCCACCGCGGTGACCACCTTGGCCGTCGGGCGGCGGCGGAAGGTTTCGCTGTGGCAGGTCCAGGCCACCTACCACGGATCGCGGGTGACGATCTACGCCTCCGCCGACGAGCGGGTCTTCAACCAGGTCACGCGCGCGCTTTCCCGCGCCATTGGGGACGCACGGTCGCCGGTGCCGCCGAATCGGCTGGCCCCATTGTGAGCCGTTTTCAACCTGGCCTCGGGCCGGTGGCGTCCGAGCCGTCGATCCCCGCCGGGCGCTCCCCGGCTTGTTCGCAATCTGCGACATAGCATGTTGAGCGGTAGCGATCAGACTAGTGGCCATGCTGTACTTCGAACGAGTAGCGTGGTCGGAGTTCGAGGGGAAGAGCCAGACGGCACCCGGCGGCAACCGGGTGCCGTTACTGCCGTCTTTGCCTCTCGTGGAGCCGGACCGGAGTGCGGGGCGGGAGTTCCTTCGAAGTCGCCGGCCGCGGCCCTTCCATCCTCACAGAGGAGCTCGGGAGGAGTCCTCAGATGCGCACCCACTATCGCAAGGTGACTCGGCCGTCGCCGACGAGCAGCCTCATCCGGCGCGTGGCCGCGACCCAGATCATCTCCACAGTTGAGCCGCTGAATCTCGGGTCCATCCGGGGAAGACCGCCGAGACCCGGGCTCACGTCGTCGCGGGTCTCCTCCACCGTTGCCAGGGCCCTCCACCAGGTCATTCTCCGGCTCAGGCGGAGCATTGAGGACGCCCGGCCGGCCCAGCCGCTGTACGGCCTCGCCACCCTCCGAAGATCACCGGAAGTCTCGGCCAGATCACACGTTTCTTTTCGGTGAACTTCCACGCGGCGATTCTCGTTCTGATAGGACAGTGGGTAGGCTAACGCGCGATCTCGCTGAGTGCCTTGTGGCTGCCAGCGAGGTAGCGGGTCGACACCCATCTCTACCGGCTTCGACGATGAAGGACTCATGGCTGAGGGTGACTCGCCCACCGTCGCGCGCAGACGCGTGCGGATGGTGCTGCGTGACGCCCGGGAGGCGGCGAGGCTGACTCAGGCTGAGGTCGCCGATCAGATGGAGTGGAGCCTCAGCAAAGTCATCCGCATCGAGAACGGCGATGTCACCATCGCGCCGAACGACCTCCGGCCCCTGCTGAATTATCTTGGCGTCAAGGATCGCGCAGTTGTCGCCGATATGTTGGCGACCGCGAAGATTGCCCGGACCCGGCAGACCCAGCGCCATGTGTGGTATCAGACGCCGGAGTTTCGCGAGCATCTCACCGACGGCACTCGCCGGCTGATCGAGTATGAGGCCGAGGCCTCCTCGATCCACAGTTATTCTGTATTCCACATTCCGGGACCGCTGCAGATTCCTTCGTATTCCGAAGCGCTGATGAACATGTGGCGTGATGAGATGTCGGAGGAGCAGCGCAAGGTTCGTCTGGATGGCCGTCAGCGTCGGCACGACGGGGTCCTGGCCCGCGTCGGCTCCGTGCGAGTTACTGCATTGCTGGACGAATCGGTGTTCATGAGGGCCGTCGGCGGGCCGAAGGTCTTCGCGGATCAACTGAAGGAAATCCTCCGCCTGGAGGAGCAGAAACTCGTTTCGATCAGGATGTTCCCCTTCTCTGCCGATGCCGCACTCTCGTACAACGCCGGCTTCGACATCCTCTTCATTGGCGCCGACAACGACCTGTCCAACGCAGTGATGTACCGCGAGTCGGGAGTCTCCGATGAGATCGTTGAGGACCACGCGATCACGGAGCGTCACTACCGGCGCTATCAAAAGCTCTGGGAAGCGGCACGTAGTGAGGTTGAAACCGTGCAGTTCGTGAATAAACGAATTCGCGATCTTACCGGATAAAGGATCTAGTAACCGATTCCCAGGGGGAGGGGTTAGACAATCCGATGTAGTTCATCCAATTGGAAGGCACAAAACGACAGTGGATACATTCGAGCGGAATTCGTCTCCCTGGCGTCGCAGCAGCTACTGCGGCACCAACGCCTGCGTCGAAGTTGCGACGGTTTCCGGACAGATCATGGTCCGGGACTCCAAGAATCCCGACGTGCCCCCTTTTGTGTTCTCCACGGAGGAGTGGGCCGCGTTCGTGCTTGGCGTCCAGGCGGGCGAGTTCGGCGGGAACTGATGTTGCCGACCTGCATGCGGGACAGTTGATCTTGGTCCCGCATGCAGGTCGGCATCGTGGTTCCTCCTGTATCCCGACCGCGCGCTCCTGCACGGCCGGGCACTGACGTATTTATTATCATTAATCGCCACATTGGTGCGTGCCAACCGAGTTTCACTCACGTTTCCTCCTGTGACAGACCGGGCGTATCCCTTACCGTTGGTTCGGGAACCGTCACGGAGGAGTCAGTATGACAAAGCGGACGGACGACGCGGGCTGGCGCAGAAGCAGCCGTTGTGGAAACACCACCTGTGTCGAGGTCGCCAAGGTCGGGGATCACTATTTGATCCGCGACAGCAAGAACCCCGGCGGGCATTCGTTGCGTTTTACCGAGGACGAATGGCTTGCTTTCGAGGCGGGAGTCGAGGCGGGAGAGTTTCGGTTCGAGTGAGCCGTTTCGGTCACCGATCTTCGCCGAAGCTGGGGGTGCCGCGGGCCGAGCGCGGCATACTTCGCTGGTGGGCGACGCGAAGCCGCGGCCGGACCGATACACCACCAGGGTCACGGACCCTGGGCGCTTCCACGTACTGCACGAGGCATCCGAGACCCTGCTGGACGAGTTGACCGAGCGCTACGTGGTCGACCGGCGGGAGGGTAAGGAGCCGGTCGGCCCCGAGCCCGGTGCCGAGATCGTGCGTACGGTGCGGCTGATACCTCGTAGTCCCGCCGCCGGGCCGCTGTCGATCGCCTTCACCGAATTTCCGGGGGTCGTGGTGCGGCTCGGGCGGTGGTACTACGAACCGCTGCCGGAATGTGGCTGCGACGACTGCGGCGAGGATCCAGGCGAGCTCGTGATCGACCTGCACCGTCTGGCGGCCGCCCACATCGAGGGCGGCCTCTGGGAGCGCGTGCGCCGGGGTCTGACCTGCTCCTGGCTCGAGACGAGGCTCATCGGGCCGGGCCTGCGGACCAGCCGGCGTGCCCCGATCGACTCGGCCGAGGCTCGCGCCGCCCGCCGGGAGGGCTTCGCCGCGGCGGTCCGGTGGGCGCCCTGGCCCCGCCGCGCATCCTGACCGCGCCGGCAACGGATCGCCGCCTCGCCCGCGATCGCCGCCGCCGGGCGGGCCGGCCGAGACCAGCAGCCGCGCCCTGGAGTGGCAACACGCCAGCGGGCAGTGCAGTCCCGGGGAAGCGGTGGATGCGCCGGCGGCGGAGGTGCGGCCGCCGGTAACCGTGAATGTGCTGGTCGCGGAAGTGTGCGGCCCGAGGTGGTGAACGGGCCAACTATGTAGGTCTGGCCGCCCGGGCAGTGAATGTGCCGGTCGCGGAGGTGTGGCCGCCGGAGGTGGTGGATGGGCCGGCTATGTAGGTCTGGCCGCCCGGGCAGTGAATGCGCTGGCTGCGGAGGTGTGGCCGTCGAGGGTGGTGAATGCGGGTGTGCCGCCAGGGGCGTTGGGCGTGCTGGCTGCGGAGGTGTGCCGCCGGGAGTGGTGGGCGCGCGCCGTGGGGTTGGTTATCTGGTGCGGCCGCCGAGCAGGCCGATCGCGGTGCGGATCGAGGGGCGGCGCAGGACCTCGGCCATCGACAGGTCGCCGCGGCAGAACGACTCGAAGGCGCGCCAGCCCATCGGCGTCGCCATCGCGGCGTGTATGAGCGCCCGGCGCCTGCCGAAAACCTGGAGCAGCCGCCGGCCGGCCAGCATCTCCGGCACCAGTTCCCGGATGACGCGCTGATCGTATTCGGCCAGGTCGGATGATGAGCGGGCGCCGGCCGCGACCTGGCCGGCCCAGGTTCCCGAGCGCAGGGCGTAGCTGATGCCCTCCCGGGTCCACGGCTCCAGCAGACCTGCGGCGTCGCCGACCACGAGCACCCGGCCCCTGCGCAGCGGCGCGTCCTCGCCGCGGCAGCGCGTCAGATGTCCGGACTCGCGGATCACGCGGCGGTCCGCGAGGCCGAGTTGGGCGACGAGGTCCGACAGGTACCGCCTCGTCTCGGCGCCCCGGCCCTTCTCCATGATCACGCCGACGGTGAGTTCGTCGTCCTTGGGGAAGACCCAGCCGTACGACCCGGGCGCGGGGCCCCAGTCGAGCAGCGCCCGGCCGCGGTAGGCGGCCCGGTCGGCCTCGGTCGCGGCGAGTTCGACCTCGAGGCCGAGATCCTGCTGCTCGAAGGTGACGCCGACGTGCCGGGAGCTGATCGCGGCCGAACCGTCGGCGCCGATGACGGTGCGTGCGGTGATTGTCTCGCCGCTGGCGAGGGTCACGGTGGCCGCGTCTGCGTCCTGGGCGATCGTGCGGACCTGGGCGTTCTGCCGCACCTGCGCCCCGGCGGTGACGGCCGCCTTGTACCAGGCGAAGTCGAAGTCGTCGCGCCGCACCATCGTCAGCACGGGGTGCCGCCCCGAGTGCCGGGTGAAGCTGCGGCGGCCCCGGTCGGTGAAGGTCACGGCCGAGACGATGTCCCGGGCCGGCACGGTGATCAGGGGATTCGCGATCGCGAGGGAGGAGCCGAGGAGGCCTCCGCCGCAGGTCTTGTAGCGCGGATGTTCCGCGCGTTCGAGCACGATCGTGCGCGCTCCCGCGGCCGCCGCCGCGTGGGCTGCCGACAGGCCTCCCGGACCGGCACCGACCACGGCGACGTCCCACTCGGTTACCACGGCGAGAGTCTATACAGCCGGCTGTGTACAACGGTACACATCATGTGTACCGTTGTACACATGGGTGAAACGACGATGCGCGAGCGGATGCTCGCCGGCGAGCTGTACATCGCCGACGACCCGGAGCTGGCGCGCGACGCCGATCGGGCGCGGACGCTGAGCCATCGGCTCAACTCGCTGGACCCGTGCGACGACGCCGCCCGGCATGCGCTGCTGACCGAGCTGCTCGGCGCGTTCGGCGCGGACAGCAACATCCGGCCGCCGTTTCACTGCGACTACGGCTACCAGACGTTCATCGGCGCGCGCACGTTCGCCAACTTCGGGCTGGTCTGCCTCGACGTTGCCACGGTGACCATCGGCGACGACGTCAACATCGGGCCGAACGTGCAGCTTCTGACGCCGACGCATCCTGTGGCGGCGGGGCCGCGCCGGGAGAAGTGGGAGGCGGCGCTGCCGATCACCATCGGCGACAACGTGTGGTTGGGCGGTGGCGTCATCGTCCTGCCGGGCGTCACCATCGGCGAGAACACGGTCGTGGGCGCCGGCGCGGTCGTCACCCGCGACCTGCCGGCCAACGTCGTAGCGGTTGGCAACCCGGCCAGGGTGATCCGGCAGGTGGAGCCGTGACCGCCGTTATCCGGTCGGAATCCGCGCTGGCCTGGGATGGTCCGTCAGGTGGAGTCGTGACCGGCGCTGTCCGGTCGGAATCCGCGCCGGCCTGGGATGGTCCGGCAGGTCGGGCCGCGACCGCCGCCCGGTCGGGAATCGCACCGGCCCGGGTGATCTGGCAGGTCGGGCCGTGACCGGCGCTGCCGGGTCGGGGACCGCGCCGGCCAGGTCGCCGCGGCGATACGACCCCGATCGCAAGGCCCGGATCGTCGACGCGGCGATCGACGTCATCGCCGAGCACGGCGTCGCCGGCACCACGCATCGCAGGATCGCGGCCGCCGCGGACGTACCGCTGGGGTCGCTGACCTATCACTTCGACGGCCTGGAGGATGTGTTCGCGCAGGCGTTCCGGCGGCATGCGGAACGCATGTCGCGGTCCTACGAGGCCGCGTTCACCGAGGTCGGCAACCGCGAGCAGTTGATCGACGCGGTCACCGACCTGATACACGGCGATGCCGACGCCGACCCGCGCGACTGGGCCGTGGCCTACGAGCTCTATCTCGCCGCCCTGCGGAATCCGGCGCTGCGCGGCGTCACCGAGTCCTGGATGCGCACCAGCCGCGCGGTTCTCGAGCGTTTCATGGATGCCACCACCGCGCGCGGCGTCGACGCCCTCATCGAGGGTCTCGTCATGCACAAGACCCTGTCCACCACCGCCGGCCCGACCCGCGCCGAGACCCGGGGGATCGTCGCCCGCCAGCTTGGAGCCACAGCATGAGTGCCACCGCCATCGCCGAGCCGACCGCCGAGGTCCGCGCCGCGACGCGGGCGGTCTACCTCGCGTTCATCGGCGCCGGCTTCACGATGGCGTCGTGGGCCACCCGCATTCCGCAGGTCCGCGACGAGCTGGGGCTGAACCCGTCGAGGCTCGGCCTGGTGCTGCTGGCGATCGCCGCCGGGTCGATCGTGTCGCTGGTGCTCGCCGGGCAGATCGTCGCCCGGTTCGGGTCGCGGCGCACGGTCACCGCGATGGCCGGCCTCCTGCTGGTCGCCCTGAGCGCGGTCGGCATCGGATATCCGTACGGTGTGGCGCCGGTGGTCGTGGGGCTGTTCTTCTTCGGCTTCGCGAACGGCGCCTGGGATGTCGCGATGAACGTGCAGGGTGCGGTGGTCGAGCGGCGACTCGGCAAGGCGATCATGCCGCGGTTCCACGCCGGCTACAGCGTCGGCACGGTGGCGGGCGCCCTGGCCGGCGCCGCCGCGGTGGCGTTGCACCTGCCGGTCACGGCCCATCTCGTCGTCTCGGCGGTCATGGTCGGTGTGGTCGTCATTCTGGCGGTCCGGAACTTCGCGCCGGATGAGGCGGACCCGCAGGCCGGGGGCGACCAGGGCGGTGGCGGGCTGCGGCGCACGCTCGCGACCTGGCGGGAGCCGCGGACGCTGCTGATCGGCGCGTTCGTGCTCGCCTTCGCCTTCGCGGAGGGCGCCGGCATCGACTGGATCAGCATCTCCGTGATCGACGGGTACGGCGCGCCGGCCACGATCGGCACCCTGGCGTTCGCGGTGTTCCTCGCCGCGATGACGGTGGGGCGCTGGTTCGGTCCGGCGCTGCTCGACCGGTACGGCCGGGTGGTCGTCGTCCGGGGGCTCGCGGTGATCAGCCTCGCCGGGCTGATGCTCTTCGTCTTCGGGCCGGACACCTCGACGGCCTTCGCGGGAGCGCTGCTCTGGGGTCTCGGCGCGTCGCTCGGCTTCCCCGTCGGCATGAGCGCCGCCGCCGATGAGCCGGCCATGGCGCCCGCGCGGGTCAGCGTGGTCGCGTCGATCGGGTACTGCGCCTTCCTCGGCGGCCCGCCGCTGGTCGGCTTCCTGGGCGACCACGTGACCGTGCTGAAGGCGCTGACCGCGGTGGCGGTGCTGCTGGCGGTGGCGGCCGCGGTCGCCGGCAACCTGCGTCCGGTGCCGGCGACGACGTCTGACCTGACGAACTCGGAACGTTTCTGAACACGCCGCCTATGCGGCGGCGAAGTCCCAGACCGATGGCGGGTGGACATTCTCGATCGCGCGGCGCAGGGCCCGGCTCACCTGGTTGAACACCCGCTCGTCCGTCGAGGTGTACAGCTTCACCACGGTGCCGCGGTACGTCGCCCGCAGTTCCCATCGCTGCGGGCGCAGCCGCCAGAACGCGGCGCCCACCACCGTCGCCGGCACGCCCAGGGCGACCAGCGCCAGGGCCAGTGCCGGGGAGGCCTGCCACAGCGGCCAGGACGCCGTGGCGATGATCATCAGGCCGCCTGCCATCCGGGCGGCGTTCGGGCGAAAGTCGTCCGCCTCCGTGCGCGTGATGCAGACGTTCCTCAGGTCGCGGATTGCGAACGCGGTCCTCGGCGTGCCGTTGCCCACGAAGATGTCGCCGGTCACCACGGCATCGGGCCCACGGTAGTAGGTGCGCATGGCGAACTCCCCTCCAGTACTCCTTGCGAGTAGGGGAAAGGCAAGCCACCATTGGCCCAGAGAGAATTCCCCGCCTCGCTCGTGCTTCACGGAGCTTTTGGATAATTCCCGGAGCTTTCGGTACCACTCAGGCGCGTTCCTGGAGGCGACAACGGCACCCGGTTGCCGCCGGGTGCCGTTGCATGTCCTGCGACTCCGCCTCTTGCCTGTCTCAAGTAGAACACGGCTACCAGGCTGTCCGCTACACACCAAGTTGCCATATCGCAGATTGCGAGCAGGCAAAGTAGCGAGTTCAAGCCGGTACACCATGGATGACCTGCGCGAACGGGATCCGGTGCCGGGCGGTCGGGCCTGCGCCAACCGGAAAAATCAGCAGTACGGGTGACCGTGGCCGGCGCCGTTTTGTCCGTCGTGGGAACGGTTCCGAGACGAGAATACGGAATGAATGACGGGGCCGGTCGGATCTTGTAGGTCTCTGTACACGTTAGTGAATCGATGAGCGTAACTGTCATCACATTGTGTTTCGTCGGCACGGCGACCGGGTAGCCCCGATCGTTGACCCGAGTAGAGGTACCGGCAGGGGAGGCCACGGCCCGGCATGGACAGTCGACTCAGAATCGCGAACCAGGCCGTCCAGCCGGTGCTGGTGATGTTTCCGCTCGGCCTGTTCGCCATGGCCGTGCTCTTCGATATGGGTGATCTTCTCGGCGGCCCGGAAATCCTCGGCGCGCTTGCCTATTGGAACATCGTGGCCGGCCTGTTCGGCGGGGTGCTCGCCGCGATGGCCGCCGCCGTCGACCTCATATTCGTGCCCAACGGCACCCCGGCGAAGCGCATCGGGGTGATGCAGGGCCTGGCCAACATGGGTGTGCTGATCCTCTTCGCGGTCATCCTCATGCTGCGGATGCGAACCCCCGACCGGGTTGCCGGCGGTGGCCTGCTCCTGGTCGAACTGCTCGCCCTGGCCGGCGCGATCCTCGGCGCCTGGTACGGCGGCAAGGTGGTCAACCGGCGCACGCCCGCGGTCACCGGCGCGCAGGGCCGAGGCTACCGGGCCCGGTGAACGGGATAGGTGCCGCCGCTACTTCAGGACCATCCGGCCGGTCGCCTCGAATGACGCCAGGTCGGCCAGGGTCTCCTCGACGATCCTCGACTTGGGACCGGGCAGCGCGTCCAGCGGGAAGAAGCCGGCGTCCACCGTCTCGTCCGTCACCTTCAGCAGCTCGCCCTCCCAGGCGTGGATCCGGAAGGACATCAGGATCTGCTGGTAGGTGTGGCCCCACTCGTTCGTGAAGGTGCGAGTGGTGTGGAAGGCGAACGGGGTCAGCGACGTCGCGCGCAGCCCGGTCTCCTCCCAGACCTCGCGGATCGCGCAGTCCTGCATGCTCTCGCCGAGCTCCATCGCGCCCGCCGGGATCGCCCAGCGGTGATTGTCCGAGCGCTGGATCAGCAGGAGGCGGTTCTGGTCGTCGAGGAGCACGCCGCGGGCCCCCACGAAGAGAATCGTCTCGGTGTCGCCGACGCTCGTGCGAACCCGACCCAGATAAGACTCAGCCCACGTCAATGCCACGCGACAACACTAGGGCAGAGCGCGGTCACGCGGACTTCCTGGCCGCCCTCTTGGCCGGGGGTTTCTCGGCGGCGGCCTTCACGGCCTTGGCCGGCGCCGCCTTCTTGGCGGCCGTCTTCTTGGCCGGGGTGGCCTTCCTGGCCGCCGTGGCCTTCGCCGGTGCACGCGAGGACGTGGATTTCGCCGTGGTTATCGCGGTGGCCTCGACGGCCTTGGCGCGTTCCTCGGGGCCCTCGCCCCGGGCCTTCTTGGCGCGTTCGACGCTCGCCTTGAGCGCGGCCATGAGGTCGACCGCGGCGGCGGGCGCCTCCTCGGCCTCCTCGGGCGCCACGATCTCGCGGCCCTCGACCTTCGCGTCGATGACCTCCTGGAGCGCGGCCCGGTAGTTGTCGGTGAACTCGTCGGCCTTGAAGCTGCCGGCCATCGAGTCGATCAGCGAGCTGGCCATGGCCAGCTCGGCCGGGCGGGTCTCGATGTCCTCGTCGAGGAAGCCGAAGTCCGGGGTGCGGACCTCGTCCGGCCAGAGCATGGTGTTGAGCACCAGGACGTCGTCGTGCACCCGCAGCGTCGCCAGTTGCTCCCGCTGGCGCAGGGCGACCTTGACGATGGCCACCCGGTCGGACTCGGCCAGCGCGTCCCGCAGCAGCACGTACGGCTTGGCCGCCGGGCCCTCGGGCTCGAGGTAATACGCCTTGGCGAAGAGCAGCGGGTCGATCTGCTCGGCCGGCACGAACTGCAGCACGTCGATCGCCCGCGAGGTGGTCAGCGGCAGCTCGGCGAAGTCCTCGTCGGTCAGGATGACCATCTCGCCGCCGCCGAGGTCGTAGCCCTTGGCGATGTCGTCGTAGGTGACCTCCTCGCCGTCGATCGAGCAGGTCCGCTTGTACTTGATCCGGCCGCCGTCGCTGCGGTGCACCTGGTGGAACCGGATGTCCTTCTCCTCGGTGGCCGAGAAGAGCTTGACGGCGATCGACACGAGGCCGAACGAGACCGCACCCTTCCAGATCGCTCGCATTTCGTCTCCTACCCACCCGTGAGCAGTCCCCCGATCAAGGATTGCATTAGTAAGAGGCCCGCGTAAGGTGTTCGATCCTGCCTATGGTGATCGGGTGCCGGGTGCACCGCTCTCGCCGATGCTCGCCACCGCGGGCCCGCTTCCACGCGGCCCGGGCTGGAGTTACGAGTTCAAATGGGACGGTGTACGTGTCCTTTCGTCCTTTTCCGGCGGCCCGCCGCGGCTCTGGGCGCGCTCCGGCGCCGCGGTAACGCCCGCCTATCCCGAGGTCGCGACGCTCAGCCTGCCCCCCGATTCGCTGCTCGACGGCGAGATGATCGTGCTGGACGCGGCCGGGCGGCCGTCGTTCACCGCGCTCGCCGAGCGCATGCACGTCCGGGATCCGGCCCGGGCGGCCAAGCTGGCGGGGACCCTCCCGGTCACCTACATGATCTTCGATCTCCTTCGGTACGCCGGGGAGTCGCTGCTCGCACTCCCGTACGCCGAGCGGCGCGCCCGCCTCGAGGAACTCGATCTGGGTACGGGCCGCTGGATGGTGCCGCCGGCGTTCACCGACGGGCCCGCGACCGAGGCCGCCGCCCGGGAGAACCTGCTCGAGGGCGTCGTCGCGAAGCGCCTGGACACGCCGTACGTGCCGGGGGCCCGGTCGGCGGACTGGGTGAAGGTCAAGTTCGACCGCACCGGCGACTACGTGATCGGCGGGTGGCGCCCCGGCGTGCGCAAGCTCGGCGGACTGCTGGTGGGCGTGCCCGGGCCGGACGGGCTGCTGCGGTTCCGGGGCCGGGTCGGCGGCGGGATCGGCGCGGCCGCGGAGCGGGACCTGCTGGCGGCGCTGGCGCCGCTGGCGACCGGGGAGTCGCCGTTCGCGCCGGGTGCGGTGCCCCGCGAGGACGCCCGCGGCGCACAGTGGGTCAGCCCCGACCTGGTGGTCGAGGTCCGTTACGGAAACCGGACCCCGGACCGCCGGTTGAGATTCCCGCGTTTCCTGCGGCTGCGCCCGGATAAATCCCCCGGCGAGTGCGTGGAGGAGGACGACGATGGCGAATGAGCCGGCCCGCGGCGCGAGGCAGGGCGCCAAGGCGGGTCAGCGGTTGCCCGTACAGATCGAGGGGCGCGACCTCGAGCTGTCCAATCTCGACAAGCTGATGTATCCGGCGGCCGGTTTCACCAAGGGCGAGGTCATCGACTACTACACCCGGGTGGCGCCGGTGCTGCTGCCGCACCTGAGGGACCGGGCGCTGACCCGGATCCGCTACCCCAACGGCGTCGACGGCGCGCACTTCTTCGAGAAGAACGCGCCGGGCGGGACGCCCTCCTGGGTGCGGCTGGAGACGTTGCCGGTGCCGGGCTCCACCAAGGCCCGCGAGACCATCGACTTCGTGGTCGTCGACGAACTGGCCACGCTCGTCTGGGTGGCGAATCTGGCGTCGCTCGAACTGCACACCCCACAGTGGCGAATCGGGGCGGACCCCGATCTCATGGTGGTCGACCTGGACCCGGGCGCGCCCGCCGGGCTGCTGGAGTGCTGCGGGGTCGCGATGCTCATGCGCGATCGGCTGGCCGAGGACGGCATCACCGCGTACCCGAAGACCTCCGGTAAGAAGGGGATGCAGCTGTGCTGTCCGATCTCCGGCGAGCAGGATGCCGAGGTCGTCTCCGGTTATGCAAAGACGGTTGCCGAGGAGTTGGCGGCCATGGTGCCCGGCTCGATCACCGCCAAGATGGCGCGGGCGATCCGGCCGGGCAAGATCTTCATCGACTGGAGTCAGAACGCCGCGGCGAAGACGACCGTGGCGCCCTACTCGCTGCGGGCGCTGCCGTCGCCGTCCGCGTCGGCGCCGCTCACCTGGGGCGAGGTGGAGGCCTTCGCGACCGGGGCGGTGCCGGCCCGTCAGCTCGGCGCGGCCGAGGTGCTCGATCGCGTCGCCGAGCATGGTGACCTGCTGGAAGGCCTGCTCACGCGGGGCCCGCGGGTGCCCTGAGGCTTCCGCCGTTGAGCTACCTTGCGTCGCCAGGTACTGTGTGGCGCATGGCAGATGTCGCGCAGCTATCGACCAGCCTGCGGCGCGGGACGCTCGAGTTCTGCGTGCTGGCCATGGTCGAGCACGAGGATCGCTACGGCACGGAGATCGTCCGGCGCTTCGGCGAGGAGCGGAACCTCACCGCCTCCGAGGGCACGATCTATCCGCTGCTCTCCCGGTTGCGCCGGGTTGGTTGGCTTGACAGCAAGTGGAGCGAGTCGCCCTCCGGGCCGCCGCGCCGCTACTACGCGCTCACCGACGCCGGCCGGTCCGCGCTTGAGCACTTCCGCACGGAGTGGGTTTCCTTTCGACAGACCGTCGACCGTCTCGTAGGGACCGGACCGGCATGAGCGACTGCACCGAGTGGAGCGAGGGCCGGAAGCGCATGCGAAAGGTAGGCAGAGCATGAGCGACTGCACCGAGCGGAGCGAGGGCCGGAAGCGCATGCGAAAGGTAGGCAGAGCATGAGCATCAACAAGTCTGACGACGCCGTCGCCGAGTACCTGCACGAGTTGGAGCTGCGGCTCAGTGGCCTGCCCGTGCTGCAGCGCCGCGAGCTGCTCGCCGACCTCGATGCGCACATCGTCAACGAACGCATCGAGCGTGGCGCCGTCTCGGAGGGCGAGGTGCTGGAGATCCTCGAGCGCCTGGGCAGCCCGGAGGTCGTCGCGGCCGCCGCCTACGAGGAGGCCGGCCTGCTCCAGCCCGCCGGCGCCGCCGCGGGCCGGCGCCTGCCGCCCGTCCCGCCGCCGCCGGACGAACCCCCGTTCCGGGCGGCGGGCCCGCCGCCGTTCACCGGGTCGCCCTATGCCGGGCCGCCGCCCCTGATCGGGCCGCCGCTCTCCCCGCCGCCGTTCATCGGTCACGCGCCGGCGAAGCCGCGGGCCGGTGCCGGGGCGCGGATCGCGATCGGGATGGCGATCGCCGCCGCGGTCTTCATCGCCTTCGGCTGCCTGGCCGGCATGTTCCTGCTCAGCCGGCAGGGCGAACCCGTGTCGGCGGTGCCTCCCGAGCAGGTGGCCACGGCACCGGCGCCGCCGACGCCGCCGGAGCCTCCGGCGCCCAGCGGACTGCCCGGGTGACCGGCGCTCAGTCGATCTGCGGCAGGGGCGGGCCGAGTACGTCGTCCGCGTCGACGATCGTGTAGGCGTAACCCTGCTCAGCCAGGAAGCGCTGGCGGTGTGCCGCGTACTCGGTGTCGATGGTGTCGCGCGAGACGACCGTGTAGAAGTGCGCCTGGCGGCCGTCGGCCTTCGGCCGCAGCACCCGGCCCAGCCGCTGCGCCTCCTCCTGGCGCGAGCCGAACGTGCCCGACACCTGGATCGCCACGGCGGCCTCGGGCAGGTCGATGCTGAAGTTGCCGACCTTTGAGATCACCAGCGTGCGCAGCTCGCCGGCGCGGAACGCGTCGAAGAGCCGCTCGCGCTCCTTGTTCGTCGTCGAGCCCTGCACGATCGGGGCGTCGAGGTATTCGCCCAGCTGGTGCAGCTGGTCGATGTAGGCGCCGATCACCAGCACCTGGTCGCCCGGGTGCTTCTCCACCAGGGCCCGGATCACGGGCAGCTTGGTGCGGGCGGTCGCCGCCACCCGGTAGCGCTCCTCGGCCTCGGTCACGGCGTACGTCATGCGCTCGGCGTCGGTGAGGGTCACCCGGACCTCGGTGCACTCGGCCGGGGCGATCCAGCCCTGCGCCTCGATGTCCTTCCAGGGCGCGTCGTAGCGCTTCGGCCCGATCAGCGAGAACACGTCGCCCTCGCGGCCGTCCTCGCGTACCAGGGTCGCGGTCAGGCCGAGCCGGCGGCGGGCCTGCAGGTCCGCGGTGAAGCGGAAGATCGGCGCCGGGAGCAGGTGCACCTCGTCGTAGATGACCAGGCCCCAGTCGCGGGCGCCGAATAGGTCGAGGTGGGTGAAGGCGCCGCCGCGCCGCGAGGTGAGCACCTGGTACGTCGCGATGGTGACCGGGCGGATCTCCTTGCGCTCGCCCGAGTACTCGCCGATCTCGTCCTCGGTCAGCGAGGTGCGGGCGACCAGCTCGCGCTTCCACTGCCGGCCGGCGACCGTGTTCGTCACCAGGATGAGGGTGGTGGCCGAGGCGACCGCCATCGCCGCCGCGCCGACCAGCGTCTTACCCGCGCCGCAGGGCAGCACGACCACCCCGGAGCCGCCGGCCCAGAAGCAGTCGACGGCCTCCTGCTGGTAGGACCGCAGGTTCCAGCCGTCCTCGGCCAGGGAGATGGCGTGCGCCTCGCCGTCCACGTAGCCGGCCAGGTCCTCGGCCGGCCAGCCGAGCTTGAGCAGCGCCTGCTTGAGCCGGCCGCGCTCCGAGGCGTGCACCGAGATCATTTCGTCGTCGATGCGGGAGCCGAGCATGCCGGCCAGCTTTTTGCTCTTGGCGACCTCGATCAGCACGATCCTGTCGAGACCGCGCAGGACCAGCCCGTGCGACGGGTCGTTGACGAGCTGCAGCCGGCCGTAGCGGTCCATGGTCTCGGCGACGTCGACCAGCAGCGCGTGCGGCACCGGGTAGCGCGAGAACTTGATCAGGGAGTCCACGACGCTCTCGGCGTCGTGCCCCGCGGCGCGCGCGTTCCAGAGGCCCAGCGGGGTCAGGCGATAGGTGTGCACGTGCTCGGGGGAGCGCTCCAACTCCGCGAACGGCGCGATCGCCATCCGGCAGGCCTTCGCGTCCGGATGGTCGACCTCCAGCAGCAGGGTCTTGTCGGATTGCACGATCAGAGGTCCGCCGGTCACCAGGTGCCCTTCGACGAGCGAGAGAAGACCCTCCAGTGTGACACGGCCCTCGACGTACTGAAGAAGGTTGATCCCGTGTGCGACGCTTCGCTCAGGCTCGGCGTTGTTTCATCGGCACCACACGGACGGGTACGGATCGCGCGCGGTGGAGAAACGGGGGCGCGCGGTCCCGACCGTGACCGGGCTCACTCCTCGACGACCGCGGCCGTGATCCGGTGCAGGGCGAAGGTGTGCAACGTTTCCGTCCGTTCGTCCTCGGCGCGCAGATAGCCCGCGCTCAGTGACACCGGCCGGACCAGCCGGGACAGCGTCGCGCCGTGCGTGTCCACGTAGCCGACCCAGACCCGGACCTTGTCGCGTACGGCCTGCTGGAGCACCGCCATCGCCTGGGTGTGCGCCTGCACGGACGTCAGCCCCGGAACGCTCTGACCGTTCGCGGCGCGGACCGTGACCGGGGTGCGGCGGGCCGCGCGGGTCGCGATGTCCCCACGCCGGATCTGCTCGACCACCCCGGCCAGGCGCGGCCCGGCCAGCATCGGGGGCCCGGCCTGATCGCCCAGCCGGATGGTGGCGGAGCTGCGGGTCGGCGCCCGCCGGACCTTGGGTCGGGCGAGCACGGCCGACCCGGCGGCGTCCTCGGCCACCGGGGCGAAGCCGGCGTCGCGCAGCGCGCCGAGCAGCCGGGCCAGCTGCAGCGGGCTGCACAGCACCGTCGGGGCGAGCCGGCGCAGCGCCAGGGCGCCCAGCCGCCGGTCCGCCAGCACCTCGGCGATCAGTGCCTCGTCGTCGCTGCGCAGGTAGGAACCGGCCGATCCGGCGCGCAGCCCGCCGTGCCTGCGTGCCGAGTCGTCGATCAGGTAGGTCAGCGCCTGCGGCACCGGGGTGCGGGACCGGCGCTGGAAGAGCGCGTGCAGGTCGCCGGCGCTGTAACCGACGTCCAGGGCCCGCCGCACGCTGGCGGTGGTCACCCGGTGGACGCTGGCCCCGCCCGCCGACTCCGGCTCGGCGACGACGTCGAGCTCCGCGGCCAGCTCCGGCTCGGGCGGGCCGGGCACGACCACGGACAGGTCCGCCTGGACCAGCACGTGGTCGACCGGGGCGGGCAGCAGCGCGTCGAGGGTGCGTACCGCCTCGGAGACGCCGGGGATCCGCTCGCCGCGGGAGCCGGCGCCCAGCGGGTCCCGGTCGTCGGGCCGGGCCTCCGCCTGCAGCAACCGGCCGTAGGAGGTGATCGCGCCCAGCCCGGTGATGCCCAGGGCGGCGGCGCCGACCAGGGCGTCGCGGTGCACCGCCTCCCGGCCCCGGGCCCGGCGCGGCGCCTGCCAGGAGAGCATCTCGAGGACGTCGTCGGTCTTCGGCGCGGTGCCGGGCGCGAGGTCGGCGAGCACGGCCAGCACCTCGCGCCGGGCCTGCGGTGACCCGGCGCGCTCGGCGTCCGGCGCGAGCGTGTTGATCGGCCGGTCGCGGTCGTCGCGCTGCCCGATCAGGCCGGTCTGCCGGGTCATCGCGAGCCACGCGCAGGCCAGCGCCTCCCAGCGCCGGGCGATGCTCAGGGCTCGCCACATGTCGTAGGCGACGGCGGGCAGGAAGATCTCGTCGACCGCGCCGTTGGCCCGGCCGGCGGCGCCGCCCCGGCCGGCGCCCGCCAGGTCGGACTCGCCGAGCAGCCCGGCCGCGTAGGCCACCTCGATCAGCAGGGCGGCGGTCGGCTCGTCCAGGTTGGCGGCGCGGGCCAGGCGCTTGAGGTCGCGTACGCCCAGGCCGCCGGTCTTGAGCACCGCGGCCGGCTCGGCCGACAGCGCCTCCAGCAGGGTCTCGACGTGCCGGACGGCCTCCATCGCCTGACCCGTCCCGGCCGAGTCCACGGACTTCGGGTCGCGCGCCGCGCCGTCGGGGACCGGCGGCGCCGGCCGCAGCGGGCCCAGCGGGCCCGAGTCGCGGCGCAGCAGCATCCCGATCTCGCGCGGCAGTTCAACCAGCTCGCCGTCGAAGCGCGGCGCCCGGCCGGCCTCGGAGACCGGCACCAGGATGTGGTTGTCGATCAGCCACTGCACCGGCTCGGCGATCGTCCCGCCCGAGCTCAGCGCGCCGACCGGCGGGCCGGCGGCGAGCCGGTCGAGCACGGCCCGGGCGCCCGGCGGCGCGGCCAGCAGCCTCCGGCGCAGCTTCGCCCGGTCCGCGCACAGGGCGGCCGTCTGCGGGTCGAGGTAGTCGGCGGGGCGGCCGAGGCCCGCGGGGTACGGCGAGCTCACCTCGTCGACGGCGCCGACGACCTGGGCCGCGTCCTCCGGGCCGTGCAGCAGGAACCGGGCGCGCAGGCGGCCGAATGCGGCCCGGACGGCCTCCGGGTCGGCGGCGCCGGCGGTCAGCTCGAGAACCGCGGCGATCGAGGTCAGCGCCGTCTCGGCCGAGCGGCTCAGCCGGGCGGCATCGAGCACGGCGAGCGTGAACTCGTCCAGCGCGTCGAGACAGCGGGCGACCGAGCCCCGGGACTGGGCGCGGACGGCCAGCGCGGAAACGTCGGACGGCACGGGTACGACGAGATCCGGGCGCAGTTGAATCAGCGCCCCGAGGGCGTCATCGGTGAGCGACCGGAGCTGGTCGGCGTATGCGGTGGCCATCGTTCTCAACGCTAGCCGCCATGGGACCATGGTGAGGGGTCCGGGGCGTGGCCGGATCCTTATAAAGATCTTGAAGAAGGAGTCACCAGTGGCGCGTGCAGACGACAAGGCCCGGAGCTCGGCGGCTCGCGAGGGCTCGGCCTCGGCGAAGGAGGCGCACCTGGCCGTCTCCGAGCTCGTGTCCGACCGCGCGGCCGCCCCGTCGCCGTTCGGCGACGACCAGACCTTTCCGCTGCCGGTGGAGCGATTGAATTACATCCCCACCGTCTCGCTGTGACCCCGGCGGTCGGTTTCGACCTGGACATGACCCTGATCGATTCCCGCCCCGGGATCCGCGACGCCTACCGGGCGCTGACGGCGAAGACCGGCGTGTGGGTCGACGCCGACCTGGCGATCACCCGGTTGGGCCCGCCCCTGCGCACCGAGCTGGGCGAATGGTTCCCGCCCGACCGGGTCGAGGCGGCGGTCACCACCTACCGGGCGCTGTACCCGGACCACGCGATCGCACCGACCGTCGCGACGGCCGGCGCGATCGAGGCGCTGGCGGCCGTCCGGGAGCAGGGCCTGCGGGTGGTGGTGGTCACCTCGAAGCTGGGCCGGCTGGCCGCCCTGCACCTGGAGCACCTGGGCATGGCCGTCGACGAGCTGGTGGGTGACCTTTTCGCGGAGGGCAAGGCCGCGGCGCTGACCGAGCACGGCGTCCGGTGGTATGTGGGTGATCACGTCGCCGACATGGTCGCCGCGCGCACGGCCGGCATCCCGGGCATCGGCGTGGCCACCGGTCCATGCGACGAGGATGAGTTGCGCGCCGCCGGGGCCTCGCACCTGATGTCCGACTTGACGGCATTTCCGGCGCTGTTGCGAAAGATTGCGGTTGGGTGTGGCTCGGCCGCTGGATAACCTTGCCGTGAGCAGTTGAGTCCATTGAGTGAAGTTGAGGTCAGCGGTGCCCACGGGTCGAGTGAAGTGGTACGACGCGGCGAAGGGTTTCGGGTTCGTCACCAGTGACGAGGGCGGGGACGTGTTCCTGCCCAAGGGCGCCCTGCCCACCGGGACCGCCGACCTGAAGGCCGGTCAGCGGCTGGAGTTCGGCGTGGTGGACAGCCGCAAGGGGGCGCAGGCGATGGGCGTGAAGGTCCTCGACGCGCCGCCGTCCATGGTAGAGCTGCGCCGGCGCCCAGCCGATGAGCTGCACGGCATGGTGGAAGACATGATCAAGGTGATCGAGGCGAAGATCCAGCCGGACCTCCGCCGCGGTCGCTATCCCGACAAGCGCACGGCGCAGAAGATCGCGCAGCTGGTCCACGCGGTGGCCAGCGAGCTCGAGGTCTAGCCGGCCAGCGGTTTGACCGCCGGCGTGATACCCGCCGCCGCCGCGCGTCCGAGCAGGGCGTCGGCGGCGGCGTAACCTTCCTCGCCCAGCTCGAGGGTGAACTCGTTGACGTAGAGCCCGATGTGCTGCTCGACCACGGCGGGCTCCATCTCCTGGGCGTTGGCCAGCACGAACTCGCGGCTCGCGGACGGGTTGGCCCACGCCATGCTCACCGATTTGCGGATCCACTCCGCCGCCTCGGCCGGGTCGACCGCGTCCCGGCGGGCCAGGATCGCGCCCAGCGGGATCGGCAGGCCGGTGTCGCCCTCCCACCACTCGCCGAGATCGACGAGCGCGGTCAGGCCGTAGCGCGGGTAGGTGAAGCGGGCCTCGTGAATGACCAGGCCGGCGTCGTAACGCCCGTCGGCCACCCCCGGCATGATCTGGTGGAACGGCACGACCTCGATGCGCGCCGGCGGATTCTTCTGCGACCAGAGGCGGAACAGCAGGTAGGCCGTCGTGCGGTCGCCGGGCACGGCCACGGTCGCGCCGGTCAGGTCGCCGCCGGCAACCCGGCCGTCGCCGCGGGCCAGCACCAGCGGGCCGCAGCCTCGGCCCAGCGCGCCGCCGCAGGGCAGCAGGTGATAGTCGTCGAGCAGCCAGGGCAGCGCGGCATAGCTGACCTTGACCAGGTCGAACCCGCCGCCGACGGCCGCGGTGTTCGTCACGTCGACGTCGGCGAACGTCAGCCGCACCGGCTCGGCGCCGGGCACGAGGCCGTGCACCAGGGCGTGGAAGACGAACGTGTCATTGGGGCAGGGCGAAACCGCCAGAGAAAGCGCCACGTCCCTCACCGTAACGACGCGGGGGGCCCGGCACCCGCAACGAATCGTGTCTGCAATGCCACACGTCGCCAGCCACAAAACCGTCGTCCACAGGTTTATCCACAGGCAGCCGCGGCCACGGTGAGGGCGGCGAAGGCCTCGCGGAGCCGCCAGGCGGCCCGGTCCCGCGGCCCGATCGGGTTGGAGATCGTGCGCAGCTCGGCGAACGGGACCGCGGCGGTCTGCGCGGCGCTGGCCACGCCGTAGCCCTCCATCGCCTCGGCGACGGCGGCGGGGTGACGTTCCCGCAGGACCGCGGCGGTGCCGGCCGTGCCGGTGACCGTGGCGAGCGTGAGGATGTCACCGACGATCGCGTCGGGCAGGGCCTGCGACAGGGCCTTGAGCAGCACCGGGTCGGCGTCCAGGACGCTGGTGCCGAAGCCCAGTTCCGCCACGGCGATGAAGCCGTCCGGGGATTCGGCGCCCAGGTCGGCGGCGATCGTGCGGGCGCCGAGGACGGTCGCGCCGACCCGCGCGCGGCCCGGGAAGCCGCCCGCGATGCCGGCGCTGACGACCCCCCGGTACGGCCGGCCGGCGGCCTCCGCCAGCGCCAGCAGCCGCGCCGTGCCGGCGGCAGCCGCGGCCGGGCCCACACCGACGGCCGCCACCTCGACGGCGGCCGGGTCGGCACCGGCCCGCACGGCATCCGCCTCGGCGGCGACGGCGGTGATGATCAGCAGGCGCGCGGGCGCCGCGGCTCCGGCCGTCACGACGGGTTGGTCTCGTCGTGCCGGGTGCCGTTTCCGGTGGCCGCCGACGACGGGCGGTAGATGTGGAATCCCGGCGGGGGCGCGTCGTCGTCCGGGGGCGGGGGCTGCGCGGGGCCGGGCTCGGCGGAGGGTGCCGGCTCCGGCGGCGGTGCCGCCGCCCGCCGGGCCGCACCGGAACGGGAGAAGAGGCGGCGCC